>NZ_RZRO01000143.1:0-11596 GCF_003997975.1 Mesorhizobium sp. M7A.F.Ca.US.005.03.1.1 | reverse complement strand
AGCTAATATATACCCAACTCTGGTGCCTATGGTGCTATCGCGCAATGGCCCTGACGGGCAGCCTAGGCCATGGGGCTTAGTTGCGGGATTACCGTTTTGCGCGTAGTTTGTAGATCTGGTTGTTTGGGTCCCTCCTTATGACCAGTGCCGGTCGGCACGGTCACCGTCACCCTTGCTTGGTAATCTGATCGTGCCGACCTACCCTTTTGACATAGAACCGCACCCCCTTTGGCAATTGAAGCGCCTGGCGAACGGGCGGCATGAAACTCATCCGAATGGCGTCACGCTTCGTCGCTAGGCGATGTGTTGCCGCCGGATCAACGTCAACTGCGGTTCGAGCTGTAGCGCTGGGAGCAAGACGCCCAGGAGTTACCATTGGGCTGCGCACGCTGAAAGGACGGGTTACTCCCGACGCGGCGAAGTCAAATCCGAGGATCGCAAGGGCCTTCAGCTGTCTGCTCGCGCCGAGTCCCTGCGATTCGTCTATCGACCGCTCGCCGAGATCCTGGTCGCGGAGCCCCTCGATACGATCCTGCAGCGGGTAGAGAGCACGATAGGCGAGCCTGCCAAATCACCATCTGTCGATGCGGTCGGCGGGAAGATTGAAGCAACGGTTAGAAGTCACCCCGGGCGACCCTACGGTTCAGGTCAATGCCGTTCGCAGGCCAACCAGATCGTCGGCATGTCCCATGTCCAGACCTTCAGCCGGCGCGCCCCACGCATCAGCCGCCAGGCCGGTGAACACGTCGAACACCGTCCAGCTTCCACCTGGCTCTTGCCTTAAAGTCGTACCGCTGCTGTGCCATGGGTCATTCGTTCAGCTTCCGATCCAGCTCGTCAAGCATGGACCGATGCTGCTCGGTCACATCCCAATCTGCTGGACCTCCCAGCAGTTGGCGGATTTGACGGCGCAGCGTCTCTGAAGTAATCCACGACCGAATGAGACGCGATGTAGCCTGCTGTTGCTCGGGAGAAAGCTCTTGCATGGTTGGCCCGCACGGTTAGACCGAGCCCAACCCCTTTGTGACCTTAATGGTTCCCGATGGATTGCCTGAAGAGAGTTGGAGCAGCAGCTACTCCGGCGCGACCGATAGAAAAAGTTCATCGCCGCGAAGGCCGGCTTTGTAACGTGCAATCAGGCTTTCGGCAGCCGTCGTAGCTTCGGGGCTTTCGCGGTTAATGCCGCGCAGCTCACAAAGCATATCGAACAGCCCCTGGAGAAGAGACAGTTCCTCCGGCTCGAAGGTGCCGTTCGCGATGCTTGTTACCAGCATGATCCCTGCCCCTGCATTGGCCGGATCATTCGAGCGGGTCAGGTAAATGTCAATTCGGACCAAGGTCTTGTCGGAAAGGCCTTCATCGCTCAATAGGTCACAGTGACGACAACCGTGTCGGTGTATACGCCTGCGGAAGGAGTAGCCTGCGGCGGGACGCGACCATAAACCGTGAAGACTTGCGGGACCCCAGTTCCAGTTCCCGGCACTGTGCTGCCGGGCACGGAAGCGTCGCCCCAAGGCTGAGTTCGATCAGCATTCTTGCAGAGGCCATAGGTCACTGTTTCCACGCCTTTCGACATCTTGCGAGTTGTCGGCGGCGATCCTGTCGTGCCGCCATTCAGCGAGACCGTGTAGGCCGCTGCTGGTGTGCAGGTGACTGAGACCTGGCCGGTGGCATCAACATTGCCGTCAAGTACCCCCTTTGATCCAAATTCGATGTTCTGCGTCGATACAAGGCAGTTGGCGGCGACCGTCGCATTGATGGTGAAAGTCGGATCAGCCGCCACCGTACCGGAGGCGGTACTGCAACTGCTGCCGGAGGTATAGCGATAGCGAAATTCGATCTGCGCACCGGAGAATGTCGAAAGGTAGGTTCCAGGTGGAACGGTTCCCTGCCCTCCGGCCACGGCGCCATAAATAGTCGCCGTTCCAGTGGCTGAGCCCAATACATTTGGGGGTCAATGCCAGTGCCGGAGGGCGGGAAGCGTAGGCCCAGGCAAAAGAACCCCAAACCACGCTGCGTGCCGAGTCGGGATAGAGCTGATAGTTGAGTGCGTTGGCTCCGCTAAACATCTAGCGGGCCGTCGCCGACGACGCGCCGCCTGTGCCGGCCGCAAGATGCGCACAGATCAGGATGCGCTGACCGACAATGCCGCTGCAATTCATGTTGATGGTCGCGGTCGTGTTGGTCTGACTGCCCGAGAGGGTGTCAACCAACCCGAAATTCATGTTCGAGACGCTGAAGCTGCAGCTTTGCGCCAAAGCGGACAACGGAAACATGGCAAAGGCCATGAAGATGACAAGACGGAGCATTCGTTCTCCCATGTTTACCTGCATGCCACGTCCTTGATTGCGACTTGCTGACCGGGTGCGGGCGTGTAGAAAAAATCGGCCTTGCAGGAGGTGCCATCCAGACGATCGATCACGACCGTGTTCTGTGCGCTTAAGCCTCGAATGTACGCCTCACCATCGTAGCCGATGACAAACTCTTCGGAGCCAGCCTCCATGCGCCCCTTCAGGCCGGCTTCCAAAGGGGTCCCTGTGCTGTCGACCAGAGTGACGACCGCTGCTTCGGGCGCTTCCGAAACACCGAACTTCACCACGACCCCCCTGCGATCGGCTGGCATCACGACTTCCTTGGTTGCCGGAACGTCCGCATTCACTGGCAGATTCTTTGGATCGATGGAGACCGTGTTCGGTTCGTAGGAGTTAAGCCCGGGGACCAGGATGCGCCCTTGCCGATTGGTCTTTCCCACCGGCCTGTTCTGGAACTGGACGTCGACATCAGGAGCGCCGACTTCGACCACGGCGAAAGCATCGTCTATGCGATTTGTGGCAAAGACCCCGCCGCCTGCCACGGCAATCGCGCCATCCATTTGCGCAGTTGCCCGCACGTCCTTCCCGTATTGTTGGACGCCAGCCTCGAAGCGGGCGAAGCGCGCGCGATAGCTTGCTGCGGCCGACCGGTTGGGCGTGTCGCCTTCCGAGGTTCGTGCTCGCCAGCCAATGCTGCCGTCTTCCAACCGCTCCGACTTGGCGATGTCGGCGACGACATTCAGGCCGTCCGGTCCCTGCTCTATTCCCGTGGAAGCGGTGATATCGTCACCGAACGGAACCGATAGGCCGGCCAAGACTCCAAAGCTGCCGCTATCCTCAAGGTCGGTAAAGGCAGTGGCATAGAGGCTGCTTCGCTTGAATATCTGTTGGCTGTAGGAAAGGCCAACGATCTGGCTCTTCTGGCCTTCGGCACTTTCAAGATGCGTATAGGAGAGATTGAGGCTGGAAAAATCTATCGGCGCCGGGATGCTGAGCGTGAGCTGGTCTATTGCGCGAGGCACGCCCGCGCTGAAGATCGGCACGTCACCGGGCTCTGACAACGTCGGCTCTGCCGTCACCGCGGCGATGTCATCATAGTCGCCGAAGGCGCGTTGGATGCGACCGTAGATCGACCACCCTTCGTAGCTCATTTCCAGAGACGCGTTTTTGCGCTATCTACGGGCTTCAGGCCGACCTGCTTCACATGGCGACAACCTTTGCTTGCCTGCCTGTTCCGCGACGAGAGGAGGCAGGCATGGAACGGTATTTCTCGGTGGCTATTGTGACGCTGCTTTGCAGCCTAATGATTTTTGGCATGGCGCTGACAGTCGCCAGAACCCACAAGAGGACGGGCGTTCTCGCCCCGACCATGACTGGGGATCCGCTGCTTGAGCGGACAATCCGCGCTAATTCAAACTCGATCGAATGGCTGCCGGACTTTCTTCCGTCGATGTGCCTTTTCGCGGTCTACTGGAGCGCGCCATGGGCGGCTGCACTGGGACTGCTTTGGATAATGGGAAGGATTGCCTACTTCATCGGTTACCTGTCGGCACCGCTGAAGCGGTACCCCGGCTTCTTTATTCAATCTTTCGCCGCATTCGCCCTGCTCTTAGGCGCTCTTGGCAGGATCATATTCTTGATGCTGCAGGCATAGGTTGGGCGCTCAAGCCTTGCCACGTCACCCTCTGCTATCGGGCGAGAGTCTCAGGTAGGTGACCACGGAACGGTGGCTTTGCCAACGGCTCCCGATGTGTTTCAGCAGTGCGTATTTAGAGGTCACTTCGAGTGACCTTTCGCTTCAACTCGACAGCGTTCAAGAGGCGAACAAGAGTCCGGGCATAGCTTAGCCGGAGCGCCCACGGGTCTGCTGGCTGCCCAGTCAACACGTTAAACACGGTCCAGCTTTCGTTGGTTTCTTTTCTGAGTTCATGTCTTTGGTGAGTCACCGTCGCTAGCCATACATCAAGCAGTGATCGATGATTTCGTGTGTCACGGGGCAGCTTAGCAACGGGCGAAGCTATCGGTGGTTCCGGCGAAACGAATACGAAGCAGGCGGTTGGACCGGCGTCGATTCAACGGCTGATGTCACAATTGATGACTTGGAATGCGCCAGAGGTCGTCAGCGCGTGAGATAGAATGACTGACGGCTAACACCGCCTCGCCCTTCCTGCGCGATAGACTGATGACCTTCAAACGCATGAGCTGACTCGCAACACTGCGATTCAATTTAGCACACGTTTAATTAGCTCCGGAGCATTTTAACGAATCGTTGACCGCGCTGTCCCATTATAGGACGGCGCGGTCAAACCCCAACCGGACTGCGCAGGCGGCTCCGGCACTGAAGCGCCCGCCCAACTGTCGGAGCCGCCACCCACACCAACATACCAGCAATGGTTGAATCAACCGTTACCGCATGTGCTTTCCAATGTGCTTCCCTGATCGTTAGACTTTGACCGAGCGGACGGGAATATGCGCAGAACAGTTCGGTAACATTTGAGACAAGTCGATGGATATGACGAGCAATCCGATCTTGGTGGATCAATTCCCGGCAAGCTCTACAGCGGCGAGCCCAAGAAGGATATTCCTACATCTGTCCGACGTGCGGTCAGCAGGTCGACATGCGTGACCTTCGCCAAGGCGCTGGCCGCCGGTTGTGCCGCGCCGCCTCGCTCTGGTTTCCTGACATTCCGATCGCTTGTCAAACGATCCAGCCCACATGCCGCACTTCCGCCGGGAATCGGGTCCATGAACATCGCGGATCCCGCCGATCAGGTTCCTGAGCTGGCGCTGCGTCCATGAGCGGCGCAGGGGGATTTGATCCTTGCACTGAACCGTCCGAGGCGGTCTGCGAACAACTCGCCGTCCGGCCGGCATCGCCTTGTTCATGCTGCTCGCCCATCAGACCGCAAATTCCGCGACCATCGTAACGGTCGCACGCATCGCGTGATCGCTGAATTCGTGTTCACTGCAACCGCGGTGGTGGCTCATGCCCTCGCCTGGCATTCCGCCTATTCGCCGACCGAGGGGTGGATTGCGCTTTTCGATCCTGCTTTACCTCATTACCGGCCTGTTCTGGCTTCCAGTCGTGTGGATGCAGATCGAGATGCGCGATCTCTCGCCCTGCAGGCCGCGGCAGCGAAGCAAGCTCCACCACAGCGCTGCAACACCTTGGCACGTTCCGCCATTCCAGAAGGCGGCTACGACGACATGAATGCCATCACCATCTCCACCATTCTGGTTGTGGTCGCCCTGCGCCCACGGGCACATGGCCTATAACTTCGCCGTGACCTCATCCCCTTGAGGGAACAATCAGACCGAGCCCCAGTTTGACCCAAACAAACACGGCCGATGGTTCGATGGAGGCATGCCATGAGATTTCCACACAGCACGACGGCCGCCGCCGCCACTTTCATAGCCCTCACGTCCCCGGCGCTCGCCCAGTCAAGCGGAACACCGGCACCCACGACGCCTGCACCCACGACGGCGACCGAACAGCCCGGCGCCGGGTCGAACGCAAACGGACAGGGGGGTGAACAGACACGCGAAATAATCCGCCAGATGGTTGAGCAAGCTGTCCGGGAGAGGATGCACCAGGATCGCGGTTCTGAAGAAGCTTTCCGTGACGAAGATAGCCGCAACGACCAGGGCGACCGCAACGGGCATGCTGACCCCCCCGATGAAGCTAGCCGGCATGGCGACCATTGGCGAAATCGTGGCGACTGGGGCAGAGGACACAGAATGGCTCGACACCGTGGTCACCAAATGATGCGCGGTGCCGGCATGCGACTTATGTTCGGCCTGTTGGACACGGATGGCGACAGGTCACTGTCCGAGGCCGAGGTTCAAAGCGCGGTCGGCAGGATGTTCAATAGCATCGACGAGAATGGTGACGGCAACATCGATCTAGACGAAATCCAGTCCCTCCTGCACGGCTCCAACGTGCATGGCACAAACAACGAAGACATGCCGTAGCTGCATCAAGACTGAGGAGCCGACTTCAGACGGAGCGGCAAGCGAGTCGCGGTCAGGCGAAGGCGCCGTTTGGAATGGCCCAAAATATTCTCTCAAGCTCCCGGAACATAGGTCGGCCATTGCGGTTCGACAGGCGGCGGGCACGGTCGATGAATAGCATGGCCCGCTTGCCAAGCGCGGGTCCCGATCGACCTTGCCAACAGAGGAGCGGGCTATGCGTGCGTTGGTCTGGCACGGTAAGGAAGACATACGCTGCGATCAGGTCTCCGATCCAGAAATTGAGGATGAACGGGACGCGATTATCAAGGTGACGAGTTGTGCCATCTGCGGCTCCGACCTTCACCTTTACCACAACTACGTGCCAGCCATGCTGCCAGGCGACATTATGGGCCACGAGATGATGGGAGAGGTCGTGGAGGTCGGCAGGGGCGTCAACGGCGCTCTGAAGAAGGGAGACCGCATTGTCGTACCGTTCACCATAATCTGCGGTGAGTGCGACCAGTGCAAGAGACAGAACTTTTCGGTTTGCGAACGTACGAACCGCAAGAAGAACCTCGGCGACAAGGTGTTCGGGCACACCACCGCTGGTCTGTTTGGCTACACCCATTTGACGGGCGGCTATCCCGGGGGACAGGCGGAATACCTGCGGGTGCCGTTCGCCGACGCCACGCACCTAAAGGTGCCTGACAACCTTACCGACGAGCAGGTTCTCTTCCTCGGCGATATTTTTCCCACCGGATGGCAGGCCGCGGCACAGTGCGACATAGAGCCTACGGATACGGTTGCGGTGTGGGGCTGCGGCCCAGTCGGGCAGATGGCAATACGCAGTGCCCTGCTGCTCGGCGCCAAACAGGTGGTGGCGATCGATTGCCTGCCGGAACGGCTTTCCATGGGGGCGGCCGGCGGTGCCATCACCATTAATTTCGCCGAGGAAAGTGTCGTCGAACGGCTGCAGGAACTCACCGGCGCAAATGGCCCGGAGAAGTGCATCGATTGCGTCGGCATGGAAAGCCATGTCTCGCTGGCCCAGCCCGACACCGTCTACGATCGCGCAAAGCAGTTGATGCTGATGGAAAATGATCGACCGCATGTGTTGCGCGAGATGATCTATGTCTGCCGGCCGGCCGGCGTGATCTCGATCCCCGGCGTCTACAGCGGGCTGGTCGACAAGATTCCGATGGGACAGGCGATGAACAAGGGCCTCACCTTCCGCATGGGGCAGACCCATGTCACCCGTTGGACCGAGGATCTGCTGCGCCGCATCGTGGACGGCCAGATCGACCCTTCCTTCGTCATCACCCATACCGTCGGGCTCGAGCAGGGACCCGAGATGTACAAGGTGTTCCGCGACAAGCAGGACAGCTGCATCAAGGTTGTTTTGAAACCGTAGGGAATCGTCATGAACGTGGTCGCTAAACTCACCAACATCACCCGATCGCCTGGCGATCCCAAAGTGCTGCAGGCCGGGCCGAGTGTGGCCGATGCCTTCGATGGCCTTGCCCGCAAGCTCGGCTGGTTCAGCATCGCGCTGGGTGTCGTCGAGCTGGTTGGTGCCGAGCGGATTGCCGGTGCGCTCGGCATGAGCGGCAAGCAAGATCTCATCCGAGCCTATGGGGCGCGGGAGATAAGCAGCGGCATACTCTCGCTTTCCGTGGACAAGCAGGCTGGGCTTTGGAGCCGGGTGGCTGGCGACGGCCTGGACATCGCGACGTTGCTGTCAGCTTATCGGCATGACAATCCAAAGCGCGACAACGTGGGCATTGCGCTTGCCGTGGTCGCCGGCATCGCTTTGCTCGACATCATCGGTGCGAAAGGCGTCACCGCGCGCCACTCTCGCAGGGGGACCAAGCCGCGCGACTACAGCGATCGCAGCGGCTTTCCCGCAGGCACTGCCGCAGCCCGCGACTTTGCCCGCTCTGAGCGCGGCCAGGAGTCCGGCGCCGCCTGACAGAGTTGCCGAAACCTTCCGCTATAAGCTAGTCTGGGTTTCCAGCCCTAAAACCAGGTTACCGATTTTGAGCTCGAGCGAGATCGTAGCCGCGCAACTTGCTATCGACCCGGCCCCATCCTGCACATGCCGATTTCTACGCCGGATGCGACCTGCTCGACACGCCCCAGGCGTGGGTGGGGCGCAGTGCCTGCGAATTCGCCGATGGCGCTGACGATTTCCCGGCCGTCAGCATCGGTGATGATGGTGGCGTAGCGGGTCCGCCAACTTCCCGCCGCCAAGGCGGGTTTTTTGTTTCTGCCCCTTCGCGATCAAGGCTCCGGTCAGGCAGTTTCGAGACGATGACGGCCAGTGACACCAATCTGCCTTCGCTCAGGCTGCGGATGTAGTTCTTGCGCAACCGCCCAGGGCAAGGGATAATTCGGCTCGCCGGCAGCCAGCACGGCTTCGGTCCAGATCAGTTTGCCGCCCGGCTTCAGAACGCGAAAAGCCTGCCCGATGACGGCCGCCTTGTCGGCGATGTTCATGCCGACATAGAAGCAGATTGCCGCGTTGAATGTGTTGTCGGCGAAGGGCAGTTTCGGTCTTGCCCCCTCGCCCACCGACCGGATCCTTGATGTCGGCAGCGGCATTGGCGGCCCGGCGCGCTTCCTGGCCGCCACCTATGGCTGCCAGGTCGATGGTGTCGACCTCACACCAGCCTTTGTCGAGGCATCCGGCCGGCTGACCATGCTCAGCGGCCTTGACGAGAAGGTTCGCTTCCACGAAGCCGACGCGGCGCGACCTCGGTAATCTGGTGAAGCCGATGATTGCCGGGAGGGTTGGTTCGAGACCGCGATGGCATCGACACCCGTTCCGATCGCCCGCTCGGCATCCTCAGGATCGAGGATGCTCTTCAGAATAAGCGGCAGGGTTGTCAGCGAACGCAGCCAGGCAGTATCCGCCCAGGTCGGCATGGCCGCCGCTGCGCAGTGCCAACTTTGAGCACGCCGGTGTTCCGGTCCTTGAAGTATGGCGTTGCGAGGCCGTCGGGAATTATGAATCCTGCCCGGAACTGCCTACGGCGATCGCCTGGCGTCGGCATGTCGACCGTCACACAGATCGCCTTTGCGCCAAGTGCCGCCATGCGCTAAGAGTTGGCCATTAAAACCGCGATTGCTTTGCCAATAGAGCAGGAACCAGACTGGAGACTGGCTCACCGCCACGCCATCCTCGATCGCTGCATCGCCGTGGTCCCCAAAGTGAACACCGCTTCCGCCACTCCGGCGCCGCGCGCCGCCGCCACCTCGCTTCCGGATGCACCAGCCGCAGATATGCTATCGGGGCCAGGATGATCGGATGCGGCAGACTTTGCCCGAAGAGCGTGATCCCGGTATCAAGTCTTGTCACACGCGCAGCACGTGCCGCTTTCCCAAAGGCAAAGAGATACACCTCCTACTGTGTCAGCGCCGTTATCGAGGGGCGCTTGTTGAAGTCGCACTTGCCGGTGACGCTGTAGAAGAAGTCGGCATTTGAACACAACGTCGGCACGGTTGTGCCGCCGTCCTCCCAGGCTTGATAGCTGGCTACACCACAAGGCACGATGGTGAAGATGTCGACCTTCTGCCCAGTCGGGGTCTCGGTCCCCTACAATTCTCAGCATGTTTCTACTCCCGACGGACATTAGCCTTCGCGCATATACCACGCGACGGCAAAGCAAGGTCTGAAGCTATCGATCAATGTTTAATCGTCTCTCGCCGCCATGCCTGGGTCTTTGCCTCCAGGCTTCAGATTCAACAAACAACGCAGTATTGGATCAAAATCTCGCCAGCTACCGGGATTGCTGCAGGCAGACGCCACCGAACTCGAACTCCCAAGATGCAACCACATCTGACGCCGCGGCGTTTGCCGCGGACCTTCGGCTTTCAGGAGAAAGAGGAGCTGCCCTCTCTCCCCCGAGTCCTCACGCCCGAACGCGGATGATCGTCTTTCCCGAACGTCGCTCTTTCGAGTTGAAAGTTGCAACGGCGTCGTCGAGGGCCGCGACTTTGCCGATGTTCGTCCTCAGTGTTCCGTCCCGCACTCGCTGAATTATCTCGTATAGCTGGGTGCGATCGGTCTCGACGACAAAGTCAATCGCCAGGCCATCCGCTGGCCGCACGTCGGTAGGACCGACGACGGTCACCAGCGTGCCTCCGGCCCGGATCAGGGCTGCAGACCGCTTCTGAATGCCGCCGCCGATGACATCGAACACCAGATCGACGCCGCCGACGTCTTCCAGAGAGTCGTTCTCAAGATCGACGAATTCATTTGCGCCGAAGTCGAGCGCCTTCTGGCGGTCTGCAGTGCGTCCGGTGCCGATGACGTAAGCCCCGGCCTCCCTTGCAAGCTGCGTCACCATCGAACCGACGGCACCGGCCGCACCATGCGCGAGCACGCTTTGCCCCGCCTGAAGGCGGCCATGCTGGAACAGCCCCTGCCACGCGGTCAGGCCGGAGATCGGCAGGCTCGCACCCACCGTGAAGTCAACGTCGCCGGGCAGCGGCGCGAGATTGCGAGCTTCCATAGCGACATGCTCGGCGAGCGTGCCATCGCGATGCCAGTCTGCGAGGCCGAATACGCGCTGGCCGATTGACAGCCCCGTAGTGCCGTAGCCAAGCGCAGTGACCACACCGGCCATTTCATGGCCGAGGATCGATGGCGTCCGGTCACGAAAGGTTCGATCAGCCCAGGTCGAAGGCCACTCCAGTTCGGTGTTGACGAATCCCGCCGCATGAACCTCCACAACAACATCGTTTATTGCCGCCCGCGGCTCGGGCCGCTGTACCAGCTTCATCCCGGCCTCTCCTGCAGCCTGGTCCGTCACTACGATCGCTTTCATGGGAATTGTCTCCTCCGACATTTGTGTTGGGGTAATTAGCGGGCGTGGCAGGTCTTTCGAGCTTTCACGCGTCGGCTTCGCGTCCTCCACGACGACCTTGAGGTCCCTGCCTGGGTTCCTCGGAGCTCTCGCGCGCCCGCGAATCCAGGATTTTCGTTATGCAAAGTCCAGCACATCGGCCACCGGCATGCGCGGCTTCTGCGGCCAGTTGCCAGCTCGCTCCGGTCCGACGGTCAACAGCATGACCGGCACTTCGTCTTCGGCCAGGCCGAACTCGCGGTGCACGGCTTCAGCGTCGAAACCAATCATCGGCGTCGAACCCAGGCCCAGCGACCGGGCCATGTAGATGATCGCCGCGGCGCCAAAGGTCGCGGAGCGCACGGCTTCGTCGCGCTGGCGCTGCGGCTGATCGTCATACAGACCGCGAGCGGGGATTTCCCACTCCGGCACCAGGTGCGCCGGCATGATGCCGGCTTTCACCACGGGTGCCAGGCGGGCTGGAAC
>NZ_RZRO01000142.1:0-11609 GCF_003997975.1 Mesorhizobium sp. M7A.F.Ca.US.005.03.1.1 | reverse complement strand
GCCCTGACTCACGAAAGCCTTTCCAGCTACGCGTTCACGCTGTCGGAAATCGAGTACACGGATATACCGTTTTCTCGGAACTATCTGCTCACGAATTTCTACTACAAGAAGCTGGACTGCAGTCACATCCTGATGATCGACAGCGACATGGGCTTTTCGCCCGATCTCATTGCCGCGATGCTGGCGCTCGACAAGCCTGTAGTCGGAACTTTGTATCCGCGGCGTCTGGTCGACCTTCGCAAACTTCACTCGCTGTCGAAACTGCCGTTCGACAAGGCCTTTGCGCAAAGCCTGGAGTTCCTCGGAACCATCATCGAACCGCGGCAGGAGATGGGCGGCTTTGTGCGGGTATCGCTATGTGGCACGGGTATCTTCTTGGTTTCGCGCGACTGCGTCGCCAGGATAATTGAGAAACTGCCCGAAACGGTGAACCGGTCGCGCTACAGAAAAAACAAATACGCCGCACAGTTCGAGAGCTTTCTGACGCCATTTTCGAAGATCGTGACGCCGGACGTGGACTTGCCTACCGATTTTTCTTTTTGTCATCGCTGGGCCCAGCAGTGCGGCGGGGAAATATGGGCAAGTTACGACCGCAAGGTTGCCCACGCGGGAAGCCTGACCGTTTCGGCAGCCTATTCTGACCTCTAGATGTTCGCGTCCTTGTACCGCGTCGTACTGCATCTGAGCGGTTCAATCTGAGTTCGATAGTGACCTTGTCGCCACACATGACCTTATAGTGGCCTGAGAGCGAACGCCTAACCATTGCCGACGAGCAGCGCGCTGCGTACACTGCCTGTCAATCAAGTCAACGAGCCCCATTGAAGGGCCGGTGATTTATTGTAATTGCCTTAACTGTGACGGTATCGATTCTCGTAAGGTGGGATCGAATGAGAGTGCCGCGCGAGGCCTATCAATTGGCGGGTGTTTCGTTGCTTGCGTTAGCGGCGGCATCCACGTTGCAGATATCTGGCGCGGAAGCGTGCTCGGCTATCGCAAGCGGTGCTGGTACAACAGTCGGCTCAGGCATCTCGGCCGAAACGACGTTCGAAACGACATCGGTCACGGTCGAGTGCAGCACAACTGGAAACGTCCAGGATGTCGGCGGCGTATTCACGACGGGGTTCGCGGGATACAAGGGGCAAGCCAACGACTCGTCAACAGTCATCGTCAACGATTATGACGGAAACGGCGATGACATTGTTAGCATCTTTGGCGGTATCCTGGACAACAGCACGCCTACCCCCGTCATAAGTGGCCTGCCGCCGGTAACGTCATCGGCAACGACATCCTTGCAGTCGGCAGAGGGGACCCTCGAACTCTTTGGCGGCAACGACCGGTTCGAGATGTCCTATGGGGATTTGTCGGGCGATCCGTTCGCCCCAAATGTCGACGCCAATCTCGACGCCGGGGCGGGCGATGACACCGTTATCATCCAGGCCGGCAGCATCCACGACATCGATCTTGGAGATGGTGTCGACAGTGTCGTGATATCCGGCAGCGGCACACAGGTCGGCAATGTGACCGGTGGCATCGGTGACGACCTGATATCGGTCGGTATCCTCGAGGTCGAGGAAGGCGTTTTTTTCAGCGAGCCAATCGTCGGTATCATCTCTGGGGGTGAGGGCGGTGATACCATTACCATAGGGGGAGGCAACGTCGAGGCCGTGGATGCCGGGGCCGGCGACGACCAGGTCAGCATCGGCGGCAATACCGCAATCGAATTGGATATCGATGGAGAGGCCGGCAACGACACAATAACGGTCAGTGGCAACGCCACCATAGGCGGCAGCATTTTCGGCAACGATGGCAACGACACCGTCAACATCGACGGTGGAACCGTCGGCACAACCATATCGCCGGGCATCGTTGATCTTGCGGGCGGCGCCGACATTTTCAACATGACCGCGGGCCATGTGACCGGCTCGGTGTTCGGCGAAGGCGGCGGCAACACCTATACCGTCAGCGGCGGCACGGTCGACGGCTCGATCTATGCCGGCAGCCAGGACGACAGCGTATCGATCTCGGGCAACGCCAGTGTCGGCATCGACCCAGGTGAGGGTGGGGAGGGCACGGATTCTGTCGGGCTGGAGGATGGTGACGACACCTTCGACATGACCGGCGGCACTCTTGCGGGTGCGGTAAGCGGTGGTGCCGGCAATGATGTTATTACGCTGCGCGGCGGCACCATAAACAGTTTTCTGGAAGGCAACGACGGCAACGATCAGATATTGGTCTCCGGCGGCGTGCTTGCGGGAGAGGTCACCGGCGATGTCGGTGACGATCTGATTGTCATCAGCGGCGGCGCCATCGGATCCAGCGTTTCCGGCGGCGCCGGCTTCGACAATGTCTCGGTCACCGGCGGCACCATCACGGGCGGCATAGACGCCGAGCATGTCCATCTGTCGGGCGGCACGATCGGCGGTAACATTACCGGTCTTGGTCCCGACACGCTCGTGATCGACGGCATCGGTGCGGTTGACCCACTCAATTTGAGCGATGGCGTTCTGTTCAGCGGCACGGGCGCCAACGGCACCATCACCGGCACCGATCTCGCTGCCGGCGGCAAGAGCCAGAACTTTACCGGCTTCGACAATTTTTCCTCCGACAATTCCACGCTGCGCTTCAACGGCGGCATACAAGGCATCAACCACCTCAACCTGGGCAGTGGCTCGACGCTGTTCATCAACGGCAACGTCACCATGCCGGGTTCGATCATCGCGACGAATTCGCTGATCGACATGACGAACGGTGTCGCTGGCGATGTGTTGACGCTAGGCGGCCTCACCCTCAACGGTGCCAGCATCGGCCTCGACATCAACCAGCAGACATCTCAGTCGGATCAGCTCATTGCCGATGCGTTTTCGGCAACCGGCGCCAATACCATCATCGTCAACCTGCTCGGCACGCCGCAATTTGCCGAGCCGACCGACATACCGCTCATTGTTTCGACCAACGGCCCGGTCACCGGGACGTTCAGCGTCGCAGGCGTGCCCGGCACACCGGGTTCGCTTTTCACCTATGCGATCGTCACAGGCCCGAATGGCAGCGTGTTCCTGCGTGCCACGCCAGTCAATTTTGGCATTGCGGCGGCGCCGACCAGTGCCACCAACGCCGGCGCGGTCGCGGTGGCAATCGAGGCTCTCTACGGCATAAACCGCGACGCGCTCGATGCTGACCTGCATCTCTCGCCCGCATCCGGTTCTGGAATGGTGCCGGTTTCGGAAAGTTTCGGGGTCTTTGCTTCAGGCCAGTTCGCCCATACCGAGCATGACGGCTACAACATCAGCGGCGGCGGCTTGAACGGCTCCGGCCCGAGCTTCGATGCCAATGATTTTTCGGCTGCCATCAGCCTGGATTTCAATGCCGCCAAACACTTCCAGTTCGACAATGAGTACGGCCTGAACATCGGCGTTTTCGCCGGCTACGCCTCGACCGACGTCAACCTCGGCGCGTTTCGGGGATTTGATGCCATCGGCGAAGGTACCAACAAGGCCGGCCTGTTCGGCGGCTACGCGCTGTTTCGCAAGGACTACAATTACGCGCTCGTCTCGGCCTCCGGCTTCATCGGTGGAAGCGACGTGACGAACGGCGTGCTCGGCACCACCGGCAGCTATGATACCAAGGGCTATGCAGTGACGGCATCGGTCGGCCATATCTTCAAGCTGGGCGAGCGCACCCGCTTCGATCTGCGTGGCGGCCTGCTTGGCGTTTCCTTCCGTGGCGATCCCTATAAAGACAGCGGCGGCAACGAGTTCGGCAAGAGCAAGCTTTCTTTTGGCGCGATCAAGCTCGAGCCCGGCATCTATGGCGACTACACGCTAAGCAACGGAATGGTGATCAGCCCCTATGCGCGAGGCGAATTGCAGCAGCGTTTCGGCTACAAGAACACCACCGAAATCGACACCAGGGAGATCGACTTCAACGATGCCGATTTTTCCGCCGCGCTGTCGACCGGCTTCAACCTGAAGATGTCGGCCGCGACCACCGTCAACGGCGAAGTTCGCGGCAAGGTGTCATCGGACAGTTCCACCATCGGCGCCAAGCTCGGACTGAAGATCGCCTTCTAACCAAGACGATGAACCCGAGATTTGCATCGCTCGGGAGTGGTGCACCGCACCACGCGAGATGCTCGCCAAGCGACAGCAAGTGTTCTATGCTCCTCGCTGAGAAATCGTGAACTGCTCTAGGCAGGGGTTCCATGTTCGAAGTCGTGGGAGTCTGGTGGAAAACACGGGCAAGAGGCTGGCTCGTTATAAACGCGCTTGGCTTGGTCGTTGCGTTGTTGGTGTTGATTTGGCCCGGACTGGGAACTGCGAAGGCAGAGACGAACTGGACGCTGGACTCGACCGCTTCGGTCCTGACCTACCAATCGGTCAAGAAGAACACGATCGTCGAAACCAACAAGATCAGGAATATTTCCGGTAGCCTCACCTCGGCGGGTGATGCGAAAGTCACCTTCGACCTCAATTCGGTCGATACAGGGGTTGACCTTCGCAACGTCCGCATGCGGTTCCTTTTCTTCGAGACATTCAAGTTTCCCTCCGCCGAACTGACCGCGAAGGTAGATCCCGCCGCATTTGCCGACCTGGCGACCAAGCGACGTGTGAAGGCGGTTCTTCCGTTCCGTCTCAGCCTGCACGGGGTCGACAAGGATCTTCAAGCCAACATCGTGGTCACCATGATCAGCGACACCATGGTGTCGGTCGCTTCGGAGGCTCCTGTCGCCGTGCATGTGGAAGACTTCGGATTGCTGCCGAACGTGGATAAACTCCAGCAGGCGGCCAACGTGACCAATATTGTTCCCACGGCATCGGTTTCATTCGATTTCGTTTTCGTCGCTGACGGCAGCAAGCCGGCTGTTGTCCAACCGGTTGCGGCGAGCACTGCCGATGTCGGGCCTGTCACCACCGATGCGGCGAAGACCAGCTTCAGCGACGAGGAGTGCCTCAACAGGTTCGCGGTGCTGTCGCGCACCGGAGCCATCTACTTTAGAACGGCGAGCGCGCGGCTCGATAGCCAAAGCCGGCCGCTGCTTGCTGAGGTCGTCGGCGTCGTGGGCAAGTGCCCGGGCCTGAAGGTCGAGGTTTCTGGACACACCGATTCCGACGGGTCGCCCATCGAGAACAAGCGCCTGTCGGAGCGAAGGGCCCAGGCGGTTGCCGACGCCATAGTTGCCGCTGGCATTCCGCGCACCCAGATCGCGGCGACTGGCTATGGCGAGGAGCGCCCGGTTGCCGACAACGACACGCCGAAGAACAAGGCGCTCAATCGGCGGATCGAGTTTTCCGCCACTAAGCTCGTCAACTGAGGGACGCCCTGTTGTCCCGGGTGGGTTTTGATCGTATCGGCCATTGCGGTGGACTTGTGGGCGCCATTGCGCTTGTAGCGCTGGCACTGCTTTTGACTTTGTCGGCCGCCAGTGCTGAACGCCGTGTTGCGTTGGTCCTTGGCAACTCCCAATATGAGCATGCGCCGGCGCTGACCAATCCGGTACGCGACGCCCACGCCATGGCCGAACGCCTCGAGAATCTGGACTTTGAAGTCGTTTCCGGCTTCGATCTGACCAAATTGCAGACCCAGACGACGATTGCGCAATTCGCAAAGCAGGTGCGCGGCGCCGATATCGCCCTTTTTTTCTACGCCGGCCACGGGTTGCAGGTTTCAGGCAGCAACTACCTTCTTCCGGTCGACGCAGCACTCGAGGACGAGACTTCGCTCGATTTCGAGGCGGTGCCCGTGGACTTCGTCCTGCGGCAAATGTCGCGCGAGACCAGCATAAGGTTGATTTTTCTCGACGCTTGCCGTGACAATCCGCTTGCCGAAGTGCTGGCAAAGACCGCCGGCGTGAAGGGAGCAAGAAGCGGCCTTGCCGAAATTCCCATCGAGAATGGTGGCGCCGGCACGCTTGTCGCGTTCGCCACCAGTCCCAATCAGGTCGCCTTTGACGGGTCGGGCCAACATTCGCCGTTCGCTTCGGCGCTGCTGGCGCATATGGGCGAAACAAACGTTTCCATCACCGAAGCCATGAACCGCGTTACCGCCGATGTCTTCAAGGTAACCGCCGGCAAACAGCGCCCCTGGAGCAATGTCTCGCTGACCACTGAGGTCGTCCTGCACAAGATCGACCTCAACGCACCGCTGATCGTCGGCGAGGCGACCACTCAGAAATCGGAAGCCGGTTCGGATGGGCGAAACGTTGCGGCAAACCCGTCGGGCGCCGACGACGCCCAACTTTCGCTCGATATGCTTCGTCAGAAAATCCCAAGGCTTGCCTCCGACGAGCCTATCTTTTTTGACCATCCTGTCGATTTCGGCGATCCGGAAATCGACGGCAAGAGCATTGCGGAGCTGATCAAGGGCAAGCCACGCTTCAGTCCTGTGGAGGGGCTCGACAAGTCGGTATGGGAAGGAAAGCACTGCGACGGTTGCCATGAATGGAACGAGGCCCGGCTGTGTGAACAGTCGAAAAATTTCGCCGCCAACGACGTGTCTGTCTTACGGCTTCAACATCCGCTTGGAACGCGCTTCAAGGTGGCGCTCGCAAAATGGGCGCAAGGTGGCTGTAAGTAAGCCAGGATGATGACGGCATCCATCGGTTTCTGCCGGGCGAATGCTCTAATCCGCATCCGCTGCTTGGCTCAGGGCCTCGATCTCAGCCATCTGGATGCCCATTTCGACAAATGCCGAAAGAACGGTGAACCGGTCAGCCAGTGCGACACGCGCCAGTCCGGCCAGAATCCCGGCATTGATTGCGTGGGCAGCTGGAAACGGCAGCAACGCCGGTGCCATCGTCGCGGCCCTGGCCGAACCATTGTCACGCCATCCCGCGGCCAGAGCAATCCAGCCGACCGGCGTTGTTGGCGGCGTCGCGCCGGCTGTGCTGAGCGCCGCCTGGTGGCGGAGACTGTCCGGTTCGCCCACCCAGTTGTGGACCAGCGGGAGCAACTGATGATCGGTCTCATCCAACAGGTCGGCCAGGTGGCTCAGGCATTCATGGGCCCACCAGACCGCGGCTCGCTCGGGAAGCAGGTAGGCACAAAATGTAACCGCTTCCTCGGGAACGCGCCCTGCGAGAAGGTCGCGGCAAAACTCGATCGAGCGCTGGTCGGTTGGAAGGCTCCTCATGTCCCGCGCAATAGCAGGACACGCCGCGAAAAGATCCCTTGCCGTTTTGAACCGGAGCCCATTGGCCATGACCGCCACGCTTTCATCGAGAAGCTTGGCCACTCAAGCCTTAGGCGCGGCGCGGGTCAAGTCTCAACCGGTGACGCGGCAACAACTGTCACGCCCCCGGCGATTGCAGACAGACAATTGCCTGCGAATTTGCTATGATCCCAACATCGAAAATCGGAATACTCAACCAGGAGGAGCCGCTATGCAGTGGAGCAGTTCAGCTTTTGTGTTGGCGGTCGTGCTTTTCTCGACCCACGCTTCCGCCGACCCCGTTCAGAAATCGGAAGACATCGTGAAGTTTTTTGCTGGTGCGGCCGATCTCGGCAAGTCCCGCGGGATTTGTGTTGGCTCCGCGGAGGAGTGCAAAAGCAAGTCTAATGACGCGTCGGCAGTGAAAACCGGCCTCGACATGCTGATCAATTTCGGCTTGGATTCGGCCGAACTTGACGCCACCGCGCGCGCTGAACTCGACGAGTTCGCCAAAGCCCTGAAGGACAACCGGCTGAGCACGTTCAGCTTCGTCGTCGAAGGCTATACCGATGCCACCGGCACGGTGCACCACAACGAAGGCCTGTCGCAACGACGAGCGAAATCGGTAGCCGCCTTCCTCACGGCCAGCGGCATCGAGCCTGATCGCATCAACGCGGTCGGCATGGGTGAAAAGAACCCGCGCAGTTCCAACCCATACGATCCGCTCAATCGCCGCGTGGAAATGCGGATAAAGACACAATAGCCACGCAAAGCTGCGCCGCAGCTTGGGATGGGGCGAAGATTGTTCTACCCGATGGAATTTGGACAGGGGTGAGCATCTGATAGAGCAGCGCGAGCGTGGTTCAAGGCGTATTCTGAATTGAGCTTATGACGGCGGTGACGGCCTGCTTGTATTTTTCAAACTCCGGTGACGTCTGGCGGACCTCCGTGGTCGTTGTCTGCTGGGCGGCGCCAGTGGCCATGCGGCCCAGCTTCTGGCCCATTTTCCTTTCGGCCCAGTCCACGACGTAGCTGGCGGTCTTGCCGGTGAGAAACGGGTTGGCCTGGATGACGGCCGACCCCAGCACGGCGCTCAGTTGCGCCGAACCTGTGGCCGACAGCACCTGGTGCGCGCCTTCCATTCCCAGGAAATGACAGAGATAGAGTCTGCCCGCCGTAATCTGGTGACCACGCTCCCGAAGATAGGCCTCGCCTTCGCGAGCCAGGTTGCGAACCATCTCACGCGAGATCGTGGCGTCGTAGCGCAGTGCGAGCAGGGCGGCTGTCGACAGCGTGCGCGCAAGTTCCGGGCGGTAGGTGTTCATCATCCTGATCCAGGTCTTGCTTATGAATTGCCCTGCACCGGTTGCTGAGGAATTTGGGTTCTTGGCGCGAGCGCTGCCGCCGCTTTCGACATGAACGATACGGTCGGTGAGCGTCTCGACCGCGGAATCGTCGGAAGCGACCGCGGTGACCGTGCCGAGTGGGTCGATCGCTGCGCCATTCTGGTAGAGTTCGAAATGCAGGTGGGGCCCGGTCGAAAGGCCGGTGGTGCCGATATAGCCGATCACATCGCCGGCTTTCACCCTGGTTCCGACACCGGTCCCGATTGCAAATCTCAGCATATGCGCATAGCGCGTCTCGCGCCCGTTTGGGTGCGAGATCTTCACCAGATTGCCATAGCTGCCGCCATCGCCCTGGAAGGTGATGTCACCATCGAAGGCGGCTGCGATCGGCGTGCCAACGGGAGCCGCCCAGTCGACGCCCTTGTGGATGCGAACGGTGCCGAGAATTGGATGCTTGCGTGGCCCGAAGGTGGATGTCATCACCCCGTTGACGGGCGTGACCATGCCGTTGGTGACCGTCAGCGAGCGGACCTGATCGTCACCGGTAACGCACGCAAACTGGCCCTCGCTCAGCTGGAAGACGAAACAGTCGAGGCTCTTTTCGGTGCCCTGCACGCCGACATACAGCACACGCCCGTCAGTCTCGCCCTTGCCGCGCGACGTTTGCGAGTAGATCAGCACAAGGCGCTGGTCCTCGCTGGCGAAGGCGTCCAGATCCTGCCCTCGCGATAGGTACATGATCGCTTCGCCGATCACGCCGGTTGGAACACTGTTGCGAGCCGCCGTCGAGTAGATCGCGTCGAGCAGGCGATACTGCCGCTTGTGCGTGCCTTCCCCCTGTGCGCCCGAATAGTTGAACAGATCTTCACGGACCCAGGGATCGACACCCGATACGAATGCGCCCGCCGCATTGCGTGTCAGCGTGCCGACAAAGACGTTCTTGGCGTAGATGGACACCTGCATCAGCGACATGGTCGTCGTCTCGCGCCTCGGCCTGAAACCACGCATGGCGATGACATAGCCCGGTTCCAGGCCGTCGCGGTTGAAAAGCGCCTTCAGCGCTTGCCCTGCCAGCTTGGCGTCCTCTGCGGAGAAATGCGCATCGAGCGCGACGCTGTCCAAAGAGCGGTCGTTGAGGATTTTCACGAACGTGTCTTCGGTCGCCTCGAACCGCTGATACTCATTCGAGACGGTTGCGACACTCGTGTTGTTTTCGATCTGCGTCTTCTGGAATGCGGGAAGGGCTGCATCGCCCGCATCGATGGTCTCGCCCCAGCCGGCTTCGGGATCATCGGCGTCCGCCCTTTGGTCGGGCGCTGCGGCTGGTTCCCCCTCTATCGGCGATGGCTCAAGATCATTCTGCAGATCACCGGATGGGGGGGCAGCAGTCTTTCGTTGCGCCTGGAAGAATGCAAAATCCTCTTGCGTCGACGGTATCGTTGTCATGAATTTTTCGCTCGCGCTAAGCATGACGTCAGACAGGATTTCGATCTGTGGAGAAACGCCGGCCTGGTTGAGTTCCGCCGGGCGCGGCATTGTCCGGCCTTTGGTTGCGGCGCTGGCATCGGGCGCCAGCGTGATCCACATCGGGTCCCCCGCCAGATCGATAATGGCTGGCACATACACGGATGCGTCCGCCGGCATATCGTCCGCCCCTTCGACCGCATGCAACTCCTCGTCTTCGTCTCCGAACGACCAATACTCGGCGGTGAGGTAGAAACCGGCGGCGATAGAGAGCAGCACAGCCACCGCGAGACCGGCAACAAGCCTGTGCCGAAGCGTGCGCCTGCGAAGGGCCGCGCGCGCCTGCTTTTTCTGCCTGAAGCTCGTGTCGATACCGTGCGTCACGGATTGCTTCCCGTAAGGAAGAAAGTCCACCGCGCCTGTTCGAGGGTATCGACTTCAAGAAATTGTGCCGCGATATGGCCGCGCTGCCAGCACTCGTCGATGCCGCGTATCGAAAAACGTCGCCGCTCAATGCACATTTCGGTCGATCCTGTGAGGATCGCATGACCAAACACGTCCGTTGCGTAGATGTAGATGTAGCGGTTCGTCAGTTCCTCACGAATGACGTTTACGCATTGATTGGCGCCGATGGTCCACCAGCCATCGGTCTGGTCCGCATTGTCGACCTTCTGGCCGACGGCGAGATTGACGACATCCAGAGTCTGATTGCAGACCGTGAACTCGGCGCGCGCTTCGCTGGATGACAGCACGGCCAACAGGGCCGCCCCCCCCATGACCGCAAGCCTCATGCTGCCACGCAGGGCAGGGGCCCGAACCGGATCAAACTGCCTTATCGGCGGGTCAGAGCGGCTGAGTTGCATCGGGCGCCCATGCTATCCGCCGAGCCGGAAATACTGGGCGGTGGCAGAGAATTGAGACCCGTCGGTCTCGATTTCTTCGAGAATCTTGGGGAGCAGCACCGAGGCTGGCATGGGCGTGGAGAACGCGGCTGCCTGGATGTCCTGAGGGCCCGTGATCACCATTATGATCTGCGGCACCGCCTTTCCGGCGGCTTTGTCGGCGGCCCCGAGACCAATCGGGATGCTGAAAGTAGCCTTGCCGGGTTCTACGACGATGCGGTCGTCGAGATTGAACACCATGCCTTTATGGTCGATCAACAGCACGCTGGACCTGAGCCCGCCACGCGTCACCAGCGTTCCGCTGATCGGCGTACCGTTTGGCACCGATGTCCGATCGAGAACAAGCTGCGGCTTGTCTGATGCGGTCTGCCCGATAAAGCGCAGAAAATTGGTGACTTCGCATTGGCTTGGTTCAATGAGCCGGACGCTGATGTCCGGCTCGACATGGAATTTGGCCTGGAACTCGGCCAGCATGCCTTCGAATGGCTGGACCGATGTTCCAAAGCCTTCGATCGCGGCAGCCTTGTCGGTTGCTGAGGTCATCGTCGCATAGAAACAGTCGCCGCCGCCGAAGTCGCGAACCCATGACACCCGTTGGGCGATGTCGTCGACGGCCGGGGGAATCTCCGGTTTGGGCACGTTCAACGCGACAGCAGGTTGGTCCGGCTGGTTGCTTGTCGGCAAGGCAGGGCTCTCGGCGTTCGCGACAGCCGGCGGGGCCGCAGTGGGATTGGGCTCCCGCGTTGCGGGTGCC
>NZ_RZRO01000141.1:0-11691 GCF_003997975.1 Mesorhizobium sp. M7A.F.Ca.US.005.03.1.1 | reverse complement strand
CAGTCGTAGAGCACGTCCTTGCCGGCGGCGATCATCGAAGCCAGCCATGACGATAACGGCATCATCTGGCCGGAGGCGGTGGCGCCGTTCGACATCGGACTGATCAACATGAAGGCGGGCGACGCCGAGTGCGACGGCGTCTGCGACGAACTGCATGCCGCTTTCGTCGCCGCCGGCAAGGACGTGCTCTACGACGACACCGACCAGCGGCCCGGCGGCAAGTTCGCCACCGCCGACCTGATAGGCCTTCCCTGGCAAGTGATCGTCGGACCGCGCGGTGTCGCCGCCGGCGAGATCGAGATCAAGAACCGCAAGACCGGCGAGCGCGAGACGCTGCCTATCGCGGACGCGAAGAAGCGCTTCGGTGTCGCCGCATGAGCGAGGCGGTGGCGGCAAGATCGGTCGGCGCCGGACCCTTTTCCATCTTCGAGCGCATGGTCGCCTGGCGCTATCTGCGTTCGCGGCGCAAGGAGACGGTGATCTCGGTGATCGCCTCGATCTCGTTCCTCGGCATCATGCTGGGCGTCGCCACGCTGATCGTGGTCATGGCGGTGATGAACGGTTTCAGGGCGGAGCTTTTGACGCGCATCCTCGGCGTCAACGGCCACCTGATCGTGCAGCCGCTCGATTCGCCGCTGGAGGACTATGCGCAGGTCGCCAGCCGCATCAACGGTGTAGCAGGCGTTAAATACGCCATCCCGCTGATCGATGGCCAGGTGCTTGCGCAAGGCAATGTCGGCGGCGGAACCGGAGCGCTGGTTCGCGGCATACGCGGCGAGGATCTGAGCAAGATCGCCATCGTTGCCAGCAACATCAAGCAGGGTTCGATCGCCGATTTCGATTCTGGCGAGGGCGTTGCCATCGGCAAGCGCATGGCTGAGAATCTCGGCCTGACGCTTGGCGATACCATCACCTTGATTTCGCCCGACGGCGACGTGACGCCGATCGGCACCACGCCGCGCATGAAGGGCTACAAGATCGCGGCGATCTTCGAAGTCGGCATGTCCGAATATGACACGTCCATCGTCTACATGCCGTTTTCCGAAGCGCAGCTTTATTTCAACATGGACGGGCGGGCGCAAACGATCGAGATCTATGTCGACAATCCAGACGATGTCGATGCGCTGAAACCGAAAGTGGAGGCGGCGGCGCAGCGGCCGATCGACATGGTCGATTGGCGCCAGCGCAACGAGACCTTCTTCTCCGCGCTGCAGGTCGAACGCAACGTCATGTTCATGATCCTGACGCTGATCGTGCTGGTGGCTGCGCTGAACATCATCTCCGGCCTGATCATGCTGGTGAAGGACAAGGGCCACGACATCGCCATCCTGCGCACCATGGGGGCGTCGCGCGGCGCCATCCTGCGCATCTTCCTGATGACGGGTGCGGCGATCGGCGTGACCGGCACGCTTGCCGGCGTGCTGCTCGGCGTACTGATCTGCACCAACATCGAATCGATCCGCCAGTTCTTCTCGTGGATGACCGGCAAGGTGCTGTTCAATCCTGAACTCTATTTCCTCAGCCAGTTGCCGGCGAAGATGGATCCGCGCGAGACGACCTATGTCGTCCTGATGGCGCTCGGCCTGTCCTTCCTGGCAACGGTGTTTCCGGCATGGCGCGCCGCGCGTCTCGATCCGGTCGAAGCCTTGAGGTACGAATAGTGGCCGAGGTCATTATCGAGCTGAAGAGCGTCGAGCGGCACTACGTCCAGGGACCGCGAAAGCTCACCATTCTCAATGGTGCGGACTTCTCGCTGAAGCGCGGCGAGATGGTGGCGCTGGTGGCGCCGTCTGGCACCGGCAAATCGACGCTGCTGCACACCGCCGGCCTGCTGGAGCGTCCCGACGCCGGCGACGTCATCCTGGCCGGCCGCGCCTGCGGGCGGCTGTCCGACGACGAGCGCACGGCGATCCGCCGCAACGATGTCGGCTTCGTCTACCAGTTCCATCATCTGCTGCCGGAATTCTCGGCGCTGGAAAACATCATGATGCCGCAGCTCATCAAGGGGCTCAGCCGCAAGGACGCGGCCGAGCGCGCGGCGCAGCTGCTCGACTACATGCAGATCGGCAAACGCGCGGCGCACCGGCCGTCCGAGCTCTCCGGCGGCGAACAGCAGCGCGTCGCCATTGCGCGTGCGGTCGCCAATGCGCCGCTGGTACTGCTGGCGGACGAGCCGACCGGCAATCTCGACCCGGTCACCGCGTCCTATGTGTTCGAGGCGCTGGCGGCGCTGGTCAAGCAATCGGGCCTCGCGGCGCTGATCGCCACCCACAATCACGAACTGGCATCGCGCATGGACCGGCGCGTCACGCTAGCCGACGGCAAAGTGGTGCCGCTCTAGGGCACGGCGATACTGGGGTGAGGCCGGCCTGCGAAAGGCGGCTTCCTGCGCTTCCCGTTCTACCCCGTCGCGGTAGAATGGTGCTCGCGTACCCAAAAGTACGCTCCGCTCCGGTTCTCGAAATCCACCATTCTCGGCTCTGCCTGACCCCAGTCTCGTCGTGCCCTGGTCGGCGCTGGGCAACCGTCGTTCGCCCGTCAACCTTTTCTTAACCCTGCCGATCTGATCGCCCGGAAATTCGGACACGGCCGGATTGTGCGCCTTGACATTTGAACAAAATTAGAACAAAATACGAACATATCAACAACAGGAGAGAGTTATGACCGATCTGGTTCAGGATGTCATCTCACTGGTTTGCATGAGCACCTTTCTCGTCTCCATGGCAATCTGGATCGGAGCCATGTGATTTGGCGGCGTTCGCCGCCGTGGGTCCCATGCGGTCGAAGACCGCTCCGCCGTTAAGCTTTTCTTGCCGCAGCGACGTTAGAGTGCCCCGGCAAGACAGGGAGCAACGTCCAGGTGTCGCCCATCGTCACGGCCATTCTGGTGGCCAGCAATCTCGGGCTGATCTTTCTGTTGATGACGGTGCCGCTTGGTTTACGCACGGTCCGGCTGACCCGTCTGGTGGCGATGGATCGGCAGCGCCTCTGGCAGGCGCTGTGGCCGCTCGGCAGCGATGCCGGCTGGTCCGGTGAGATCCTGTCCGCCGAGGCCCCGGACGGCGAGGGCGTGGCCCGCATCACGCTGTCCTGGGAAGGTCGCGACGGCAAGCCGATCGAACGCAAGTCGCGGTTTGAAGACGTCGTCGAAGGCAGCCGCTTCTCGATGCGTGTCATCGAGGATACGGCACTCGACGCTTCGTTCTGGAAGGATTTTCGCGAAACCGCCGAACTCGTTTCGGAAGGCAACAGCACGCGGGTGACGCTCAGCCAGACCGATCGCTATCGTGGCGTTGCCTTCCTGGTGTTCCGCTATTTCGCCCTGCGCCGCGAATTCTCCAAGCTGCAGCGCTGGGCGCGGACCGGAAAGTATCGCAAGGGCGGCTGGTTCGAGCATCCGCTCAGTCAGGTCGGCTTTGCCGGGCTTTCGGCGCTGATCCTGTGGCCATTCTTCGGCCTTCACTTCGGCGGTTTGGCACTGGCCGCGATCCTCACATCGGTGGTCGCCCTGCATGAGCTTGGCCATATGGCGGCGTTCCGGCTGATGGGCCACAATCGGGCGCGGATGATCTTCATTCCGCTGCTCGGCGGCATCGCCATTGGCGGGCGGCCCTATGACAGCCGTTTCGAAGTGGCTTTCGTGGCATTGATGGGCGCCGGCTTTTCGGCCTTCCTGGTGCCGATCGCCATCGCCGCAAGCACCTTTGCCGGCGCGGAAGGTCACCGGCTGGCGGCGGCCCTGCTGGCGACCCTGGCGGGCTTCGCCGCACTGTTCAACATCGCCAATCTGGTGCCGGTGTGGAAGTTCGACGGCGGCCAGGTGCTGCGCCAGATCTGTCCGGGACCGGTCGCGCTGGCGCTGGCTTCCTTCTTCCTGCTCTCGGCTTTCCTGGCCGTGGGTTGGCAGGCCGGCTTTTCCGCCACCTTCCTGCTCGCGACGGGAGCGGTGTTTTCGCTCCTCAGCCTGCTGACGATGAGCAGTGGGGTGAAGCCGCGTCACGAGCTGAAGCCGATCCGCACCATCGACCGGCTGGCCATGGCGGCGGCGTTGCTGGCGGTGTTCGCCATCCATGGCTATGGCGTGTTGTGGGCCTCTGCCCAACTGATTTGAGCCGTACCGGATCCGGAAGATCAGCCGGCTTTGCGCTCGGCTTCGACAGGCAACGCCGTGGCGGGACCGAACACATCCTCGAAGGCGGATTTCAACGCCAGGTCAAGATCGGCCATGGTCAGGGGAAGGCCTAGATCGACGAGGCTGGTGACGCCGTGGTCCTGCACGCCGCAAGGCACGATGCCGCTGAAATGGTCGAGATCGGGCTCGACATTGATGGCGATGCCGTGAAAACTCACCCAGCGCCGCAGCCGGATGCCTATGGCCGCGATCTTGTCCTCCGCCGGCGAGCCGTCCGGCAGAGCAGGGCGATCCGGCCGCACGACCCAGACGCCGACCCGGTCCTCGCGGCGCTCGCCCCGCACATTGAAAGCGGCAAGCGTGCCGATGATCCACTGTTCGAGCGCCGCGACGAAGGCGCGGACATCCTCGCGCCGCCGCTTCAGGTCGAGCATGACGTAAGCGACCCGCTGGCCCGGCCCATGATAGGTGTATTCGCCGCCGCGTCCGGCCGCGAAGACCGGGAAGCGGCTGGCGTCGATCAGATCCTCGCCACGGGCACTGGTGCCGGCCGTGTAGAGCGGCGGGTGTTCGACCAACCAGACCATTTCGCCGGCAGCGCCGCTGCGGATCGCCTCGGCGCGCGCCTCCATGAAGGCAAGTGCCTCGGGATAGGCGGTAAGGCCGGGCTCGATCAGCCATTCGACCGGTGCCGAGCCGGGAAGCGGCAGGAACGACGTGGCGATCTGGCTGCGTTCGGTCATGGCGTATCGTCTTTTCGTTTGTCCATGGCGCGCCCAAAAACGCCTCGCACCTTTGGGCGACATCAACTTGCCTTCCATATGGCGATATCAGGCGCAAACGTCCAGTTCCGGCGCTGCGTTCGGGCCCTGTGGAGCATTATGCCAATCGCCTGACATTATTGCTTGCCGTGCACTTGTTTCACCGGAAACGATTTGCTACACGCCGCGAGCCGGTCGGTTCCGGCTCTACCACGTGCGGTCGTGGCGGAATTGGTAGACGCGCAGCGTTGAGGTCGCTGTGGGGCAACCCGTGGAAGTTCGAGTCTTCTCGACCGCACCATTCTCTTCCCATAATCCGATTTGTGCCGGTCTCGCCCGCTGCGGGCCGGACGCATTTCGTTGATATTCCCGCACTTTACGCCACTTTCTTTTTGAGCGTCGGATTCTCCAAAACCGGTTTCCCCTTTTGGGTCCGATGCTCTAGACCTGATTTGCACCTTTTCCGGGATTCTTGTGGCGGGAGGCGCTGGTGGAAGGCGAGCACGAACGGACGACCGGCGCCGGGGCCGCCGAGGACAACCACGCCGACATCTATGGCGAGGACGGCGCCGTGCTTTCGTCCTTCCTGGCGCGGATCGGCGCGGCGATCGCCGACCGCGACACGCTGACCCTCAAGCATGAAGTCGACGACCTGCACCAGTCGGAGCTCGGCGACCTGCTCGAGGCGCTGCATCCCGAACAGCGCCGCGCGCTGGTCGAACTCCTGGGCGCCGATTTCGACTTCTCCTCGCTGACGGAGGTCGACGAGGCGATCCGTATGGAGATCGTCGACAATCTGCCCAATGCGCAGATCGCGCAGGCGGTGCAGGAGCTCGATTCCGACGACGCCGTCTACATTCTCGAGGATCTCGACCAGGAAGACCAGGACGAGATCCTGTCGCAACTGCCGTTCACCGAGCGGATCAGGCTGCGCCGCTCGCTCGATTATCCCGAAGAGACGGCCGGCCGCCGCATGCAGACCGAGTTCGTCGCGGTTCCGCCGTTCTGGACGATCGGCCAAACCATCGACTACATGCGCGAGGACAACAATCTTCCCGAGCGCTTCAGCCAGATCTTCGTCATCGATCCGAGCTTCAAGCTGCTCGGCGCCATCGACCTCGACCAGATCCTGCGCACCAAGCGTTCGGTCAAGGTCGAGGAGGTGATGCACGAGACGCGGCACGCCATTCCGGCCACCATGGACCAGGAAGAGGCGGCGCGGGAATTCGAGCAGTACGATCTTTTGTCGGCCGCGGTCGTCGACGAGAACGAACGGCTGGTTGGCGTTCTGACCATCGACGATGTCGTCGACGTCATCCAGCAGGAGGCCGAGGAAGATCTGATGCGCATGGGCGGCGTCGGCGACGAAGAGCTTTCCGACAGCATCTTTTCGACCTCGCGCTCACGCGTTCCGTGGCTGCTGATCAACCTTCTGACCGCGTTCCTGGCGGCGTCGGTGATCAGCCTGTTCGACCGCACGATCGAACACATCGTGGCACTGGCGGTGCTGATGCCGATCGTCGCGGGCATGGGCGGCAATGCCGGCTCGCAAACCATGACCGTCACCGTGCGGGCGTTGGCGACCAGGGATCTCGACATCTACAATGCCGGCCGCATCATTCGCCGCGAGATGGGTGTCGGCTTCATCAACGGCATCGTCTTCGCCATCCTGATCGGCATCGTCGCGGCAGCCTGGTTCCGTGATCCCAATCTGGGCGGGATCATCGCGGCGGCGATGATCATCAACATGTTCGTGGCCGCCCTGGCCGGCATCCTGATCCCGCTGCTGCTCGATCGTTTCAAGGTCGATCCGGCGGTCGCTTCGGCGGTCTTCGTCACCACGGTTACCGACGTCGTCGGTTTCTTTGCATTTCTCGGCATTGCCACGTGGTGGTTCGGCGTGCCCTGAAGGCACGCCTTTTGGCTCAATTGACTTTTACGTAAATGCCGTGCGAGGCTCGCGCGGGGCGCCATGTCGATTCCGGCATGGCATGGGTTTTGGTTCGGGACAGAAGGGTGACGCCGCCATGGCGATCGCCCCGGTGTTTCGGCGTGTGGGAGTGGCAATGCGAGAATATTATTCGATCACCGAGTTGACCCGCGAGTTCGACGTGTCGACGCGGACGCTGCGCTTTTACGAGGACGAAGGACTGGTGCAGCCGGTGCGGCGCGGCCGCACGCGGCTGTTTCGCCCCTCCGACCGGCAGCTCATTCGCCAGATCATGCGCGGCAAAAGGCTTGGCTTCTCGATCAACGAGATTCGCGAAATCATCCAGATGTACAAGGAGCCGCCCGGCGAAGTCGGCCAGCTCAACCTGATGATCAAGCGCATCGAGGAAAAGCGCGAGGATCTCCGGCAGAAACGCCGCGACCTCGAGGAGACGCTGGCTGAACTCGACCAGGCCGAGGAGTCTTGTGTGGAGCGGCTGGTGGAGCTTGGCGTGAATACCTAGGCAGAGAGTTTGAGGGACAGCGCCCCCCTCTCTCCTGCCGGACATCTCCCCCACGAGGGGGAGATTGGCCGCTTGAAAGCCAGCTCAAATCCAGCGGCGCACGCGTTTGGCGTAGTCGCGGTATTTCTTGCCGAATTTTGCCGCCAGCACCTTTTCCTCGCCTTCGATCGCCACCTTCTGCGTGGCATAGGCGGCGATGAACGCCAGCGGCAGGAACCACACGATGCCCGAGACAAAGGCGACGCCGATCAACAGCAGCGTGTTGGCCAGATACATCGGATTGCGGGTGACGCCGAAGGGACCCGTGGTGACCAGGTGATCGGGTACAGCGTTGGGGTTGAGCGTGGTCTTGGCCCGGATCATGGTGCGGATCGCGGTGAACCAGAGTGCGGCGACGGCAAACAGCGCCACCCAGCCGGCCGCGAACAGGATATCGCCCAGCAGGTCGCCGATCCAGGGCAGGGGATAGAGCAGGCCCAGTGCGATGCTGACGGCGATGGCGGCGATGTAGATCAGCGGCGGCCACGGTATGAGCCCCGGCTTCGGCTGGTTCTCGGTCATTCGGCCCCTCCCTCCATCAACTTGCTGTCGGTCTTGGCGGTGCACATGCCGGCGAGATCGGACAAATGCGCTTTCCACTCCGCAGTCTGATCGTTGTTGTAGAGCCTATCAAGCGTGGACTCGCCCTCGAGCGTATCGAGCATGCAGACACAGTAGCTCGTACAGAACTCGGTGTCGCGCGACTGCTCGCAGGACAGCTGACAGGTTTTGAGGAAATTCACCTGCGGGGTTTCGACCTGCGCCGGCATGATCTGCGAGAACAGCCAGACGCAGCCGATCAGCAGCGGCTGGTGGATCAAATAGAAAGCCAGGCTGTGCCGGCCGATGAAGACCAGCGGGTTGGCCAAGCGACCGGGCGCCAGATTGGCAAGCCTGGCAAGCAGGCCGGCACCTGCGGCGAGTTTCGTCACCGCGATGCCCGCAAGTACGGCGCCGAACCACGGAAACAGCGGAACGTAGTCGTTGGAGCGCGGATTGGTCGCCGACAGGCCGACCCACCACAGCCATGGGTGATCGAAGGCCTCGAAGCGCAGATAGACGGGGGCGGCGATAACGAGCGCGGCGACGACAAGCGTCAGCAGCGCCGGCAGGCGCAGGAAGGCGAGACCGAGCAGGCTGGCCAGCGCGATCTCGTGCAAGATGCCGAAGAAGATGAAGCCGTCCGGAGTGGCTATGCGGGTGACGACCGAAATCGCGATCGCGGCTCCGGCGACCATGGCGAACCGCTTCCAAAAGCCGTTCCAGCGGATTTGTCGGCCGTGGGCGAGATACAGGCTGACGCCGACCAAGAACAGGAAGGTCGAGGCGATGCAGCGCGCGTAAATCTTCCACCAGCCGAAGGCGGTCAGGCCGGGATCGGTGTAGCCGAAGAACTCCAGATCCCAGGTGAAATGGTAGCTTGCCATGGCGATCAGCGCGATGCCGCGCACGATGTCGATGGCGACGATGCGCTTTGGTCGATCCTGAACGGGCGCGGTCGGCGTTTGGATGCTCATGGTCTCGCATTCTGATTCAGCCCCGCTGGAGGACTATCACGGTTGCCCAGGACAAAAGAAGACCGGCAACCCTGCCGATAACGCCGGATCAGCCGCGGCATTGGGCCAGTGCCGGAAAGCCTTTGGCCGGCTTCGCTTTTGCCGGATGCACGTCGGTTTCCTCTTATTGGCGCTGAGGTCGCCACGGCAGATTTGACCCGGTGAATCTGCTTCGGGGAAAGCAATGTCCACCCATGTGCGCCATCCGATCTGGCTACCGGCCCTCAAGGCCGCGGACGCGCGCACCTTCGCTTCGCTCTATGCGGTCGAATCCTTCGCCCGCGCCACGGTGTCGAGCGTCATCCCGATCCAAGCTTACGAGATCCTGCACAACGAGCAGATCGTCTCGATCCTCTACACCGTCGTGGCGATGCTCGGCCTGTCGGTGACATTGTTCATGCCGATGCTGATCCGCCGTTTCGCCCGGCGCTGGGTCTACACGGCGGGCGCCTGCCTGCTGGCCATCGGCTCGCTGTTCTTCGTCACCGACACGCTTGCCGGGCAACTGGCCGGCATGCTGTGCCGGGTGATGGGAGCCAGCGCGCTGTCGATCACGCTCAACCTCTACATCATGGACCACATCCGCAAGACCGACTTCATGCAGGCCGAATCGCTGCGCATGGCGTGGTCGATGCTGGCCTGGACCGGTGGGCCGACGCTCGGCATCTTCCTCTACACGCGCTTCGGCGTCTATGCCGCGCATGGCGCGGTGGCCGTGTTCGCGTTAGCGCTGCTGGCATTGTTCTGGACCTACCGGCTCGGCGACAACCCGTCGATCCGTCCCGGCAAGACGCGACCAGCCAATCCGCTCGCCAATATCGGCCGCTTCATCGCCCAGCCCAGGCTCAGGCTGGCCTGGCTGATCGCGTTTGGGCGCTCCTGTTTCTGGACGACGTTCTTCGTCTATGGGCCGCTGTTCATGGTCATTACGGGTGAGGGCAAGCTGGCCGGCGGCCTGCTGGTTTCGGCCGGCAACGCGCTTTTGTTCATGGCGATTTTCTGGGGCAAGGCGGGAAAGCGCTTTGGCGGCCGCAGGACCATGACATTTGCCTATTTCGCCATGTCGGTCGCGCTTCTGGCGGCGGGCTTCGTCGGCGAAACCGTGCCGCTGCTCACCGGCGCCTTCTTGCTCTGCGGCGCCTTCTTCACCATTGCGCTCGATGCGCTCGGCTCGACCGCCTTCATGCGCTCGGTGCGCTCCTATGAAAGATCGCAGATGGCGGCGGTCTATCGCACCTATCTCGACTTTTCCGAGCTGACGCCGCCGCTGGTCTATTCGGTGGTGCTGGCCTTCTTCGGCCTGGGCTCGGTGTTCGTCACGCTGGGCCTGCTGGCGGCGGTCTGCGGCTTCGTGACGTGGCGCTATCTGCCGAAATCGCTTTGACCTTCATGGCGCATTCGCAACGGTCGCCGGCGGAATTTGGTTTGCCGGACGCGAGGATTCTGCCTATAGTCGCCGGTGTCGCCGGTTCCATTTTGGAGCCAAGAGGGAATGCGGTAAGGGCGGATTTCGCCCAATGCCGTGGCTGCCCCCGCAACTGTGTGCGGTAGTCCTCTCCATATGCCACTGAAGATTTTTCTTCGGGAAGGTGGGGAAGGACGCTGATCCGTGAGCCAGGAGACCTGCCGGCGACAGGAAACTGACTTCGATGCCCTCGGGTGGAGGGCGAAAGGACAAGACATGACTACCGCTTCCGTCTCCCTCGGCGCTTCCGTCTCCTCGCAGTCGCGCTTCATGCAGCTCGCGCTTGCCGCGCTGCTCGGCATTTTCGTGATGGGCTTTGTCGGCTTCTCGCATATCGATGCGGTCCACAATGCGGCTCACGACTATCGCCATTCGATGGCATTTCCCTGCCACTGACGAGGGGCTGACATCATGAACCTGTTTCGCAACGTCGTGTTCATCGCGGCGATCGCAGGGCTCGTGGCCGGCGTCGTTCTTGCCTGCATGCAGGCCTATGCGACCGTGCCGCTGATCCTGAAGGCGGAGGTCTACGAACAGGCGGGCGGCGGGCATCACCATGACCATGCCGCTCCGGCAGCAACGAATAGCAATGCCATGAGCACAGCCGCTCCGGCCCCTGCCGAAGCGACTGCTGCGGCGGAAGACGAGGGCTGGGCGCCGGCAGACGGTTTCGAGCGTTTCGCCTTCAGCGTGCTTGCCAACATCGTCACCGGCATCGGCTTCGGGTTGATCCTGGTCGCGGTTTCCGAATTCGCCGGCGGCATCGGTGGTTGGCGCCAGGGCGTGTTCTGGGGCCTGGCCGGCTTTGCCGTGTTCACGCTGGCACCGGGCCTCGGCCTGCCGCCGGAACTGCCGGCCATGCCGGCCGCCGATCTCACCCAGCGCCAGATCTGGTGGTGGGCAACGGTGGCGGCAACCGCTGCCGGTCTCGGCCTGATCGCGTTCCGCAAGTCGCTGCCGCTGGCGATCCTTGCCGTCCTTTTGATCGTCGCACCGCATGTTGTCGGGGCACCGCAGCCCGACAGTTACGAGACGGCGATTCCGGAAGGGCTGCATCACCAGTTCGTGGTGGCGGTGACCGTGACCAATCTGGTGTTCTGGCTGGTGCTCGGCGCGGTTGTCGGCGTGGTGCGCGGCCGCTTCACCGGCACCGCGACCAGCCTGCGCGACAGCTTTGCCTGATCGCAAGACACTGACCTTCCTCATCGGCGGTGCGCGCTCCGGCAAGAGCGCGCGCGCCGAAATTTTGGCGACCGCCTTGCCGCCGCCCTGGACCTATATCGCC
>NZ_RZRO01000140.1:0-11710 GCF_003997975.1 Mesorhizobium sp. M7A.F.Ca.US.005.03.1.1 | reverse complement strand
TTCTTCGTCAATCCGGGAGAAAGCGTCGCCGGGCAGTATGACGCCGAAGCCGCATGGCTGAAGCGAGCGCATGACGACGGCGCCATGCTGGCCAGCGCTTGTTCGGGCGCGGTGCTGCTCGGCGAGGCCGGGCTGCTCGACAATCGCGAGGCCACAATTCACTGGGGCTATGTCGAGACGCTCACGAACAACTACCCCGGCGTGAAGGTGAGGCCGGACCAGTCGCTTGTGCTGAGCGGCGAGGCGCAACGGGTGGTCATGGCGGGAGGCGGCTCGAGCTGGCAGGATCTCGCCCTCTATCTCATCGCGCGCTTTGTCGGCCTCAAGGAGGCGATGGAGGTCGCCAAGGTCTACATGCTGCAGTGGCACGACATGGGCCAGCAGCCCTTCGCCGCGCTGATGCGCTTTCGCCAGACCAGCGACGCGGTGATCAACCGGTGCCAGAGATGGGCGGAACTCAACTACCGGACGCCGTCGCCCGTCGCAGCCATGACCAAGTTGTCAGGCCTGTCCGAGCGCTCCTTCGTGCGCCGCTTCGCGAGGGCTACGGACATGAAGGCTATCGACTACATCCATGCGCTCAGACTCGAGAAGGCAAAGCAGCTGCTGGAGGGGGGCGATCTCCCTGTCGAAGCGGTGGCGAATGAAGTCGGCTACGAGGATGCGAGTTTTTTCGGGCGTCTTTTCCGCCGCAAGGTCGGGGTGACGCCGGCGCAATATCGCATTCGCTTCGGTGCTCTCCGGCGAGCATTGAGCCGCGATTGATTCTCAACCATCGCGGCGCGATGCCGATATTCCGCTTGGCGCCTCAAGTCAGCCGTTGAGCTGGCCCCAGCGGAATCCCAAAAGCAGAAATTCGAGCGATCAGGCGAACCGGCACGTTCCCACCCAGAACCGGACGCCCAGCGGTCATTAACGATGGGTTCGAGCTCCAGCCGCAAAGTAAGCGAGCTGGTCGGCATAGAGCTTCTTGAAGGCCGGGCGAGCCCAGGCGCGTTCAACGTACGCTCAGAAAGTTCCATCTTAGCCTGAGAAGTGCGTTGAGCTTGTCTAGCTGCGGGACATATGAAGCGCGACACGATTTCGTCCTTCCGATTTGGCACGAAATAGGGCCAAATCGGCGGCATTGACGAAATCATTTGGCGTCTCGTCCGCGGTGGGCACCGCTGTTGCAACGCCGACGCTGATGGTCACACGATCCGGGCCGTGGGGTATGTTCAACTCCCGCACGCCCTGGACGAGCCGCTCTGCGATCGCACTGGATTGTTCCAGTAAAGTGTCGACCAGCACGACCACGAACTCTTCGCCTCCGTACCTCGCAGCGAGGTCGGTGGAGCGGCCGGAACCGCTCTGGATCACGCGGGCGATTTGCTTGAGCACCTCATCGCCGGCCATATGGCCATAGGTATCGTTGTATCGTTTGAAGTTGTCGGCATCGATCATCAACAGCGACAATGGGGACTGTGCGCGAAAAGCGCGCTTCCATTCGGCCGCCAGATATTCATCAAAATAGCGCCTGTTGCCGAGGCCCGTCAGGCCATCGATCCGCGTCAGACGTTCAAGCTCGAGATTTGCACTGATCAGCTGTCGCTGGCTTTCCCTTAGCGCTCGGTATGCCGCGTCTCGCTGGACGTGATCCAGATAAGCCCGCGTGTGATATCGAATACGTGCAATCAGCTCGATACGATCCGGCAGTTTGACGAGATAGTCGTTCGCTCCCGCAGCAAAGGCTTCGCCCTTGGTGGCTGGATCTTCCTTGCTCGACAGCACAATGACTGGGACCGCGCGTGTCGACGCATGCTTCCTGTATTCTCGCACCAGATGCAGCCCATCGACGCCGGGCATGACGAGATCCTGCAGGATAACGGTTGGCTTTACCTCATCCGCGACTGTCATTGCTCTCAACGGGTCGGTGCAGAAGTGTAGGGAAATATCGGGTTCGTTGGCTAGAGCGCGCCTGACCGCCTCGCAAACCATGATCTGATCATCGATGAGCAGAACCATGGATGAATAGTTGTCTGTGAGTGGCGGGACCAGCTCTGGTTCTTGCGTCATCGGACGAGCCTTTTCACGTGGAGCGCTCGCAGGCTTCGATTATACGTGAGCCGATCGCACTCAAAGGAAGAATATCAACAGCCGCGCCGATTTCGGCGGCGGCCTTCGGCATGCCATAGACTGCACTGGTTGCTCGATCCTGGGCGATCGTGAGATGCCCTTTGTCGCGGAGCTGTCTTAGCCCGCGCGCACCATCCCTGCCCATGCCTGTGAGCAGGACACCAATCACAGAGCCAGGCCACCATTGCGCCGCACTTCCGAAGAACACATCAACGGACGGCCGATAAACATTGTCCTTGGGGCTGGGCGTATAGCCAAGTTGTTGAGCTGACTTGAAAACCAGATGATCCGCAGAACTGGCTACGAGAACAGTGCCCGCTTGAGGACTATCCTTTTCCCGCGCCGGACGGATCGGGAGAGGCGTATGCTGTCCCAGCCAATCAGTAAGCCCCGGCACGAACTGAGCATCGAGATGCTGGACGAGCACGATCGCGCCGTCAAAATCAACGGGAAACGCACTCAGGACTGCGGCAACGGCGGCCGGCCCGCCCGCGGAGGCGCCGATTGCAATTAAGCGTCGAGGTGTCGGCTCAGCGTCACGTGACATCCGCCTTTTTGTCTTGGCCGGCGCATCACCGATCAGCTTGCCGATCGTCGCAATCTTGTTCGTTAGAAGCCGTGCGGATTGCGAGGACGCATTACCTTCGATGCCTACTGACGGAATATCGACCGCGTCCAGCGCGCCATGGCCCATTGCTTCGTAGACACCGGCGAGGTTGGCTTCGATACTGGCGGTCACCAGCAAGATTGAGCACGGGGTTTCCGCCATGATTCTGCGCGTCGCTTCCACGCCGTCCATCTCTGGCATCGCTAGATCCATGAGTATCAGATCCGGCAGATCACGTCTGCAGACCTCGACCGCCTCACGCCCATTGGTCGCGATCCATGCGACCTGATGTTCGCCGGTCGACAAGACCAGCCGGCGCAGAAGCTCAACCGCCATCGGCATGTCGTTGACTACGCCGATTCTCATTCGTTGGCTTCCAATTTCGATCTCATTCAGTCGCCTCGCCAATCATGTCCACGACCGCATGGATCAGCGCCTCGTCCTGAAAGGTACTCTTGGTCAGATAATAGTCCGCACCGGCGTCAAGCCCGCGCGAGCGATCTTCTTCCCGATCCTTGTATGAAACGATCATTATGGGTGTGTTCTTGAGATGGGCGTCCTTTCTGATCAAGCTCACCAACTCGATGCCATCCATGCGCGGCATATCTATGTCAGTGACGACGAGATCGAAAGGACCAGACCGGACGGCATTCCACCCGTCCATACCGTCGACCGCCACTTCGACATCATAACCGTGATTGCCCAACATCTTGCGCTGGAGTTCGCGGACCGTGAGTGAATCGTCAATCACGAGCACGCGCTTGCGTCTGCTCGGTTCGGGACCGCCCGCAGCGCGCCGAAGAGCCCTAAATCCGCTAGACGATGCAAGCTTTTCCACCGATCGGATCAGATCATCGACGTCGAAGATCAGAACTGGCGAACCGTCTTCCATCAGGGCCGCTGCGCTGATGTCCTTGATCTTGGCAAACCGTGGATCGAGAGGTCTGATCACCAGCTCGCGTTCCCCGAGAAAACGGTCAACGATCAGGCCGTACGCATCGCCCCGACCTGCATCCACGACGACGACCGAGAGTTCGTCCGGTTCCGATCCGGACTCTCCTCGATCCAGCACTTCGCGCGCGGTCACCAGCCCGATCTGTCGATCGTTCAAGCGAAAATGCGGTCGGCCCTGCAGCAGGTTGATCTGCATCCGCTGCAATCTCATTGTCTTGGAGATGGCGGCGAGTGGAAACGCATAGGGCTCCCCATCGACTTCGACGAGTAGTGTGCGCAGGACTGACAACGTCAGCGGCAGCTGCAGTTGAAACCGGGTTCCACGACCAAATTCCGAGGAAACGCTCGTGATTCCGCGGACCTCTTTCGTCATCGCCTGCACCGCATCGAGGCCCACACCACGGCCGGACACGTCGGTAAGGCCCGCTTTCATCGAAAAGCCTGGCAGAAACAGGAATGCGAGCAATTCGGTTTCGCTGAGTGTGTCAGCACTTTCCCTGGTCGCAAGCTGTCGGGCGATGACAGCCTCGCGCAGCTTCGAGAGCTCGATCCCCCTGCCGTCGTCCACCACGGCTATCTGCAGCAGCCCGGCATTGTGCCTCGCTTCGAGCCTGATCAGCCCCTCTTCGGGTTTCCCCATCGCGAGGCGCTCCTCAGGCGGTTCAAGCCCATGGTCTACAGCGTTGCGCAAAAGATGCCCCAAGGGGGCATCGAGCTGCTCGAGGATATCGCGGTCGATGCCGGTCGAGCCGCCTACGATCTCCAGTCGCGCCCGCTTGCCAAGGGTACGACCGAGGTCGCGGACCGTTCTTGCGTAGTGTCTCACGCCGTCCTCGAAAGGCCGCATCCGGCTCGCCAACGTTTCGTCGTACAATCTGTTGGCAAGATCGGTCGCTTTCCGATCCACTGAATCCAATTCATCGAGACGCTCCGCCAGGAACGCTTGGCTCAACCGAAGCTTTCGCTGCGCTTCAGCCAGCGCCTCCACCACCGGCGCATCATTTGAAACCGGCGGCAGCACTGCATGAAGATTGTCGAACGCACTTGCGAGGTCCGATTGAAGTCGCTTCAGCCTTAGCAGCCCGTCAGCGAATGGCCTGAGCCGCCGAGCTTCCATCAGCGACTCGCCAGCCAACCCGAGCAATCGGTTCAGGCTGTCTGCCGTCACCCGAACCATTCTATCAGAGCCGATGCTGCCGTGGGCTTGCGGTACCGCCCCAACGAGGAGATTCGCTGAAGAGGTCGACGCCAGTTGCTCCTGGGCATGATCTGGAGTTGCGAAATCAGCTGCAAAATCTTGGGCCCCGGGCTTCGCCTCGGGGGGCGACAATTCCTCAAACTTCGCGAGAAAGCTTTCGATTTCTGAGTTGGCGCGCTCGCTCGATGATCCCGATGCGATCAATTTCAAAAGGTCACAGCCTTGCAGGAGCGCATCTATATGCTCCCGTCCCACTCTCAGATGCCCACGTTGCGCGGCGACCAGGCAATCTTCCATCGCATTTGCAACTTTGACCGCGGGCATCAGGTCGATGATGCGGGCAGCTCCCTTCAGGGAATGTGCGGCACGCATGCATGCTTCCAAGGCATCGGCGGCGACAGGATTGCGTTCCAGTGCCAGAAGCCCAGACGTTAGTGCCTGCGACTGCGTCTCCAGTTCGGCCTGGAAGAGGCTGAGCATCGAGACCTGGCTGAAGTCCTCATCTGTCATGCCATGCTCCGATCCAGCATCGTGAGCAGTTGTCCTGGGTCGAGACAACCAACGGCCCGTCCCTGCCAGGGCAGAACGGCAACAGTAGCCGCAGACAGCGCCTTGTCGATCGTGGCTGGCACAGCGAGAGTGTCGCGTGCCCGATAGCGATGTAAGCCGTGGATCTCATCAACCGTAAAGGCAACCCGCTTGTCGCGCTCGCCCACAACAACCAGGCGGCGAAATACCTTGGTTCGCGTGCTTTGCTCCCCCTCCTTGCGCTCGTCTATCCCGAGCAATTCAGCCAGGGACAGGCAAACGAGCAATTCACCACGGACATTCGCAATACCGAGCAGTGCACGGTTTCTGCGATGTGGAAGTGAATGAACGCGACGAGATTCAGCCACTTCATGAAAAATACCGACCGGAAGTGCCATCCATTCTTCCCCCAAACGGAAGAGAACAGCCGTCTGCAGCGCCTCGCCGTCGGCCGGATCGATCCCTGCTCGACCAGCGTTACCAGGCCATTCGTCGCGATATACCGAGGGAGCCGCACGGTCGAGGAGGTGTCGTGCAATCTTCTTATAGGTCGGGCAATTCCGGCAGTGGAGATGCTGCTCCAGCAGCGGACATGACTTGTCACCCCGTACGCCTATTTGCCGCCAGCAGTCGTCGATTTCAATCTGCTCCAACGGCTGAGCGATCCCTGTCGAAGCCGCCATCAGCTGCCGCTCCTTTTCTGGACCCGGCCTAGCCGGCCAGCCAGGGCCTCGGCGCCGTTATGGTCGCCTTGCTTGCGAAGCAGCAAAGCCAGATGGATGAGAGCTTCTCGATGATTTGGCGCGAGATAGAGCGCCTTGCGATAGCTTTGCGCGGCTTGGGGTGCTGCGCCATCCGCATCCTGGACGAGGCCCAGCAAGTAGAAGATTTGCGCGGAAGGACCAAATTCCTTGAGATGCGCCAGGGCGACCTCCTGTGCCTCCTTTACCCGTCCTGCATTGGCGATCCGTTCAACCGCGATGAGGCTTTCCGAGGCCTGTGCAAGCGGCTTGGCCGGCGCCTGTCCACGGGCTTCATTGCCAATTGTCGGTCGGGGCCGAAGAAGAGGCTTGCTCTTGTTGACCTTCGGGGTTGGCGTCGGCACCGGGATGGCGGCCGAAACTGTCGGCGCCGTGGTCTTGACGGGCTCCGATTTCAGGAAGGCAAAGGCCAATGGCCATTCAGCGGAAATAAAGCCATGCAACCTTGGAAGAGCTGCTTCCGCCGGACCGACCAGGAGGAGTCCGTCTTTGGCCAGTAGGTCCTTCAGGCAGATCAACGCGCGATCCTGCAGCTCTCGATTGAAATAGATCAGCAGATTGCGGAAAAGCACGATGTCATAGACTTCTTGCCTGAAAGACGCGCGAGAGCCGAACAGGTTTCCTACCCTGAACCGAACCTGTTTCAGCACCGCAGCTGTAGGACGCAACCCGCTCTCGGCCGCTTCGAAATAGCGATCCTTGAATTCGAGATGGCTGCCGCGAAACGAATTGCGCCCATAGATCGCGCGTTCAGCCGTCGCGATATTGCGGCTGCTGACGTCCACACCATCGATCTTGAACTCGTGCGCCTCAAAGCTGGCATCGAACATGGCCATGGCGACCGAGTAAGCCTCTTCGCCGGTTGAACATGGCAGGCTCAGGACTTTAATCGGCTGAGCACGCTTGTGCACGCGCGCGTGCCGCGCCAGCATCGTGAACGCTTCTCGGTCGCGAAAGAACCAGGTCTCCGGGATCACCACCGCATTGATCAACTCCTGCAACTCCTGTGAGGAACCGGTCAAGTGTTCCTTATAGGTCTGAGGGTTGGTTATCCGGCATGCTGCCATCCGATCTCTGACCGCCTGACGGACCACTGTCGGACCAACGCTGGCACTGTCCAGTCCGATGGTTTCCGTCAGGAGCTTTTCAATTGCGCCGGTCATTGATCACCCATTGCTGACTGGCGGAGCAATGCGGTACGTATCTCTTCCGAAAGCAGCGATGCCACTTTGACCCGCTGAATGATCTCCGAACCATCGGAAGCCACCGGCCCAAGATAGGGCGGGGTTCCTGGTTCAAGTCCGAACGGCGCGAAGTCGGCAGGGTCTCGCTCAAGCGTATCCGTCACCCGTTCCGCGATCAGTCCCAGCAGGCGCTGCTCGCCATCATGCGCGTGATAGCGCGTCACAACGATCCGGGTGCTCAATAAGCGCTCCGACGGCCGGCCAAGCGCAAGAAGAGTAACATCGATCAGCGGGATGGGTATTCCGTTGTAGCTGACCAGACCCACCACACCGGTTGGCGCACCCGGCAGGACCTTCACATCGAGACGAGGCAGCACCTCTTCAATTTGGTGGACATCGATCAAGTAGCGATCCGGACCCATGCTGAAGGCGAGAAATAGCATTGTCACCCCCTACTGCCGGCTCGCTACGCTCTCAGCTTGAACCTCGAAATGCTACTTCGCATGCCGCCTGAGACTTGATTGAGCTCGTCGATCGCGAGCGTCGATTGCTGAAGGGATTCGACTGTTTGCTGAGCTGCCTCACTCAGCTGCGTTAGCGTGTCGCTGATCTGCCCCGCGCCGGTCGCCTGCGCTTGCATGCCTTCATTGGCGACTTCGAAACGTGGCACCAGCCCCTGAACCTGCTGAATGATCTCGAAGAGTTGCCCGCCGACCTGCTGGATTTCCTGCATACCCCGGCGGACCTGCTCGGAAAACTTGTCCATGCCCATCACCCCGGCCGCGACTGCCGACTGGATGTCCTTGACCATCTGCTCGATATCGTATGTGGAGACAGCTGTCTGGTCCGCGAGCCTTCGGATTTCCGTCGCCACCACTGCAAAGCCCCGGCCATATTGGCCGGCCTTCTCAGCCTCTATGGAAGCGTTGAGCGACAAAAGGTTCGTCTGATCGGCCACTTTGGTGATGGTCGTCACCACCTGATTGATGCTGCCGGCTTTCTCGCTCAGGATCGCGAGTTTGGAATTGATCGCGCCGGCCGCTTCCATGACCTGCTGCATGGTTTCTTCCATACGGGTTAGCCCCGCTTGCCCTCCGCCGGCGACGGCAGCAGTTTGCTCGGCAACTGTCGAGACCTCGTTCATCGTGCGGACGAGCTCGTTTGACGTGGCGGAGATCTCCTTGGCTGTCGCGCGGATTTCTGTTGTGGTCGCTGCGATTTCAGTCGCAGTTGCCTGCTGTTGCTTGGAGGTGGCGGCGATCTCAGTTATCGATGTGCCGACCTGTATGCTGGACCTTTGAACCTGACCAATGAGGGTTGTGAGATCGTCCGCCATTGCGTTGAAGCCGTCGGCAAGCACGCTGAATTCGTCTCGGCGCCTCAGATCGAGGCGTTCGCTGAAGTCGCCTTGCCGCATCAATTGAACCGCGTTGACCAAACGAGTGAGCGGACCTGTAATGGCGCGAAACAGCTGGTAACCCAAAAGAAGGGCTAGTCCGAGGGCTATCAACAAGCCAACGCTCAAACCGACTTCGGCCGTTCTAACGATCGAGCTGATCCGCTGCGTCGCGCTGTTTGCCTCGCCTCTGTGATCCTCAACCATGGCCTGCAGAGCGGACTGCAACTTTACAAAGATCGGCTCTACGGTGTTCTTGATGGCCAGGCTTTCATTGGGAGTTTCACCTTTCGACAAGGCAGCCCGGCTTGTGTCCAGCACAGCAGTTTCAGCCAGACGAAATTGGTTGGCGAGTTCTTTGACGACTGCATAATTCTGCTTGTCGATGTCGGAGACGATTGTTGCTTCATAGTCGCCCATCGACCGCTGCACTTGGTCGCGATTGGTCGTGATCGCGCTTTCAAGCGTGCTTCTATCCGATGGGTTGTCCTGAAGGGCATATTCCTGAAGCAGACTATGGGCCGTCATCTGGCCCATCATGATCGCGGTGCTGTGATAGAGGTCTGGAAGGATGCCCTTCTCGACCTCAGTCGCCTCCTGCCCCGCCTGAAGAAACCAGGCGTACGCGATGACGGCGATCACGGACATGACCACCAGAACGGCAGCGAAACTGACGAGGATGCGGTGGCGTATTGTCAGACTCTTCATGGATCCGATTCACCAATGGGGGCATCGTGGGCTGCGCGACAAGCGCTCGTTCCGACGTGTTCGAAAAAGGTGCGTCGAAAAGCGGTAGTCTGACGCTGAATGGTTTCTTTTCCGTTCCATCACTAATGATGGCGATGCCGCTCGCCAGAAGTGACGGTCGAGGACACGTCTTCCGTCGGCGCACATCAGCCCGACATCCGCTGGGCGGCACGCCCGCGTCAAGGTGGGTGGATGACTGATTGTTACCGTCTCGTTGGACGTCGATGAGAAAGGTATTCAATGACGATGAAGCTCTCACCTCACGTCCAAGGCCCTGTCAGCGTTGGGCCTTTGAAGCAAACAACCTGGACAGCCCATAGGCAACAAGGCCTATGAACCTTGAAGGGGCACAAATATACGCTGGCCGCTGGTCGATCCAGGAAGTCCGGTGCACCGCCATCAGACTCGCCCAGCGTCGCATAACCCCGCCTACGTCATCGCATGGTCATGCTGGAGGCGCCCATCGGTCGCCGTCCGCCTATTCTGGAAGCCCGATGAACGGATTCTGATGCCGAATGCCGAGCGGCCTGAAATCCTTCTCGTTGTCCGTGAGCACGATCAGATCGTGTTGCATGCCTGTTGCAGCAATAGCGATGTCCTCGAAACCAGGTGAGATGCCAGCGGCCCGAGCGACTGTCATGAGTTGCCCAGTTATTGTTGCCGTTTCGAGGTCAAGAGGGAGGATGCGGCTACTGTAGTAGTGACGGATTTCTCCCCACCATTCAGCGAGCGCGCCCGCCTTCTTGGTGGCACCGGTTCGCTTGGCGTTCGCGATGCCGTCCTCGATCTCGGCCAAGGTGATTACGGAGAGCCAAAGGTCGGACGATCGCTCGACTATCCAGGCCGCTAGTTTCTCATCGGAGGGCGTCCTGCGTTTTGAAGGGGCAAGCAAGCTGACGACATTCGTGTCCAAAAGGTACAATGTCAGAACGCCGGATCGCGCAGAGCCCGTGCGGGCTTTCGGCTTCGCGCTGGCAGGTCAGCTTCCTCCAGGGGCGAGTTTGTGAGCAGCCAACCCAGCGACGGCACACGGGAAAGGCGTTCGTATTCCGAATAGCTGATTACGACAGCCTCTCTTTTGCCGTGACGGGTGACGACCGTCGGTGTGCCCGCAACCGCTTCGTCGACCACATGTGAGAACGTAGCCTTGACGTCTTTGAGCTGAATCTCTTTCATCATGATTGCTCCCGTGACTAAAGTGGTCATATAAATTATGGAGCGAGTTTTGGCAAGGAGTCAGGACGGATCGGTGCGCCTCCGGCGCTCGATCTGCCGCCAGTTGGCAGGCTGACATCTCACATCAGGGCTAATCCCGAAAACCGCGTCTTCCCCGTTGATCTGGAAAGTACGGCGATCGACCCCGACACAATCGCGATTAGCCAGCAACACGCAGCAGCCGACACCGCCGACGGCAGATAGAGCCTGTCAAGACTGGACTGGGCGGCAGCGAGCAGCGGCTCGACCTTCTGCCCGGCGACGCTCAATTCGATGTCGGTTAGCCGCCGGGGTGATTTCTGGCCTGCAGGAACCAGCCTGTGCAACGAGGCCGAGCGCCGCCACGAATCGACCAGCGCCGATTTTTCAGCGGCATCCGACGTGATCGATGCTTGAACACGGTCTGCACGCAATGTGGCCATGTGCCGGTCCATGCCTTCCTCCCGAAGCCTGAACGCCGATAGACTTGCCGCTGTTTCCTCAATCTTCCAGCGGCATAACAGATGTCCTCCGCGCTGCTATCTTGCTCTTGTTGCCCCGCTGTCAAATGGTCTGAAGTGCTTGTACCATCCAGGAGTCGGAGCGCAGCTCATTCGCTCATCGCATGAAGCGCATCATGCCTGACGATTTCGATGCTGCGCAGGCTGAGCAGGCGGATGACGCCCTTGTCCTTCAGCCGGGTGAAGATCCGCGATACCGTCTCGATGGTGAGGCCAAGATAATCGCCGATATCCATGCGCGACATCGGAAGTTCGACCTGCCGCAATCCGCCCTGGCGCTCCGACAGGTCGACCAGGAACGCGGCGACGCGTTCGATGGCGCTCTGGCGACCGAGGACCAGCAGGTGTTCCTGCGCTCTGGTCAACCCCTTCAGCGCCAGAGGCAGCAACTGATGGGACATATCCGCTCCAGCTGTGGGGCGGAAGACGCGGACACCGGTGGAATTGACCGCTTCAGCAAAGAAATGGTGCGTCGTGTCGGCTTCGAAGCCGAATGTCTCTCCGG
>NZ_RZRO01000013.1:0-91592 GCF_003997975.1 Mesorhizobium sp. M7A.F.Ca.US.005.03.1.1 | reverse complement strand
GACTTCGGCCGGGAGACGCTCATCGCTGTGAATACGTTCGACTCGGGGCGACATGTTCCAACCAACCTCGGCTGCCAAGAATGCGGAAGCAAAGTTCCGATCAGCCCTTCATCGCATCGTGCGCTCGAAAGAATGTGCCGAAATCATCTAGGACTTCGCCAGATGTGCGGGTTTTTGATCCCTTGGTCGATACGAACTGCTCAAGCCCGACCGAGTCCCAGTTCGGCGCAGGGCGGCGTATGGAAAGTAACCGATCGGATAGCTCCTGAACTTCTTCTCGCCGGCCGGTCGCCTTCGACATTGTCCAAGCGGCTGACGCAGTGACGTTGCAGGCAGCGGTGCAATGACGAGGTCTCAGATGCGAGATCGTCGGCTGCAACGCATAGAGGCAGTCACCCAGCGGCAGTAGCGTATAGCGTCGAAAAGCGACGATGACGGCCTCTTCCTCGACCGTGAGCACGTCGACCGAACCTCCGTCGGCCCAGTCGGTAGATCGAGAACACAGATCCGACTCTGCAACTTCGCGTCGGTCTTCTGGTTGATCCCATAGCGCTTCGCCAGCGCCCTCAAGCTCCGCGGTGCCTCCATCTGGGCCGCAGCGACGAATGGTCAAAAGGCCGTCACCGTCGGCGATCAGCGGCTGGCGCGCCAGAAGGCGATACGGTCCTGCAACCGATAGCCCTGGATAATCGCCGGCATGAACCACGGATTGCCGCGATAGAGCGGGATGGCGGAAGGCGGTCGAAAGTCGAACGCCGTGCGCGACTGCTCGCCATGCCCCATCAGCTTGTGGGCCGCACGCATACCGATCCATGGCGCCCAGACCACGCCCGAGCCGCAGAAGCCGGTGGCATAGACCATACCATCCTTCTCGAAGACGCGGGGCAGCATGTCGCGGTTCATCGCTACGTTGCCAAACCAGCAATGCGAAAGGCGCACGTTCTCCAACTCCGGGAAGAGGTTCACCAGGCCCTTGCGCAGGAGAAGTTTCGGGGCAATCGGATCGCCGACACGAGAACTGTCGCGCCCCCCCAGCAGAATGCGTTTTCCGTCAGGCGAGGGACGATAATAGAAACCGAGTTGCCGGTTCTCGGTGATCGTCATCAGCTTCGGCATCAGTCGTGCCATGACATCGGGCGCTAATTCCTCGGTCACGATGATCCGGCTGCGGACCGGAACCAGCCGGCGGCGCAAGAAGGGTGCGGCGCCGTCGGTATAACCGTTGGTACAGACCAGAACGTGCCGCGCATCCACCGTCCCAGCGGAAGTCACCACGCGAAAGCCCGAACCATTCCTCTCGATCGACTTGACCGCCGTGTGCGAATGAACCGTCAATCCGGATGCGAGCGCCACCCGCAGGAGTTCAGCGTGGAACTTTGCGGGGTGCAGCCCGCCAATGTCCGTCCGAACGGTTCCGCCGCGGTAGAAATCGGTGCCGATATAGTTCCGCTGCTCGGCATGCGGAACGGCGTAAGACTCGATCCCCAGTTTCTTCGCCAGCCTCTCGGCGCCGCGCGCCATCTTCTCATACTGCTCATAGCCGAAAGCGCCTTTGAACTGGCCGACCAGGCGGAAGTCGCAGTCGAGCCCTTCGGTCTTGATGAAGTCGTAGAGGAATTCGCGCGCGATCTTGCCCTCGGCCTCGATCGCCATGGCCTTCTCTTCACCGAAACGCCTGGTGATTGTGGCAGCATCCGGCCGGATGCTCCCGCTCGTAATCCCGCCATTGCGCGTGGAAGCACCCTCGCCCGGATGCATCGCATCGAAAGCGGCAACCGAGCGCCCCTCGCGCGCCAGCGCAAGCCCGGCCGAAAGCCCGGCATAGCCGGCGCCGACAATCACCGCGTCGAGCTTCTTTGCCAGCGGCTGCCGCGGCAGCGGCATGACGGGCGCCGCTTCCCACCAGTAGGGCGTGTTCTTTTCGGCGATTTCGGGCTCTTGCACGTGACTGACTTCTCTTGGTGTTCCGGGGTTTAGGAATGTATCGCTCGCGGCACTTCAAATATGGTCATCTCGCACGTCCAGCGCGTCACGCAGTCCGTCGCCGATGAAATTGAAACTGGTCACCGCGATGGTGATGGCAGCTCCGGGAATGATTGCCAGCCATGGTGCGCTGCCCAGATATTGCTGGGCGCCATTGAGCATGTTGCCCCAGCTCGGTAGTGGCGGCTGGATCCCGTAGCCGAGGAAGCTGATATAGGCCTCCATGAGAATGGCGCGCGCAACCGTCAAGGTCGAAGCAACGATAATTGGACCGATGGCGTTGGGAAGGATCTCCCGAAACATGATATGTGTGCCGCTCAGCCCCAGCATTCGCCCGGCCTGGACGAATTCGCGCTCGCGAAGAGAGAGGACCTCGGCCTCCACAATTCGGGCTACTTCCATCCAGCTGGTCGCAGCGATGACGACGGTAATCATTATCGGGCTGGGTTTCAGGGCTGCGGCAAGGGCCAGCACAAGGAAGATAGACGGGAAGGCCAGAAAGCCATCTACCATGCGCATCAGCGAGGCACCTATCCAGCCGCCGCGGTATCCAGCAATTACCCCGACGAGCGTGCCCACTAGCGTCGACAACAGCATGGCGAAGAAGCCCACCAGCAACGAGATTCGTCCCGCCATCAAGAGCCTTGCCGCCAGGTCGCGGCCGAGCGGATCAGTGCCCAGAAAGTGGTGGCCCGTAAGCGGAGGAGCAAAGCGGGCCCGCAGATCGATATACAGTGAGTCATAAGGCAGGAGATGGGGGCCGACGACGCAAGCGAGACACAGAAAGACGATCATCGCCAAGCCGAGCAGCGCCAGGCGATGCCGCATGAAACGAAGCGCCGCGCGGTTGTTTGTCCAGCGGCTTGGAGCTGCATTTGTATTTGCCGTGAGGGCGGTCATATCGGCTGTCTCCTGTCGGGAAAGTTGCGCGCTCAAGCCAGACGAATGCGCGGGTCGACAATAGCGACGACAATGTCGGCGATCAGGTTTCCGAGCAGAACGAGGATAGCCGAGAACATCAGCAGCCCCATAACAACCGGATAGTCGCTGTAACCAAGGCTATCGAGGAACAAACGTCCCATTCCTGGCCAGGTAAATACAGTTTCGGTCACCAGCGCACCGGTCAGGACGCTGGGAAGCTGCATCCCCGCCAGGGTAATCATCGGCAAAAGGGCGTTGCCGACGACATGCTTCATCAAAATCCGGCGTTCACTCAACCCCTTGGCCCGAGCCGTCTTGACGAAGTCCTGGCTGATGGCGTCGAGAGTAGCCGTCCGCATGTAGCGGCTCCAGATAGCGACATGGACCAGCGACAGCACGATACTTGGCAAGATCAAATGATGGAGATAGCCCAGGATCGAACTATCGCCGATCTCGGACATATTGCCCGCGGGCAGCCAGCCTAACTTCAAGGTAAAAATGTAGATGCCGACGAGGCCGAACCAGAAGGTAGGTACCGACAATGCAACCATGGCACCGACAGTTGCGAGATAGTCGAATAACGAGTAGCGGCGCGTGGCGCCCCGAATTCCAATCCAGGCGCCAAGAGAGATCGCAATCGCGGTTGAGGATCCCATCAGCAGCAGCGTCGCCAAGAGATGGCTGCCAATGATCTGCAATACCGGCGCTCCGTCGCGGAAGGAGTGACCCCAGTCGCCCTGCACCAGCCGCCAAGCCCAGTCCAGATATTGGATCCATATGGGTCGATCGAGGCCCAGCAGCCCCTTGAGGCGCTCGATATCCTGCTGGGTCATTCCGGGATCGAGTCCGAATTGCGCCAGCGGGCCGCCGGGAAGGAGGTTCAGAATCCCGAAGCCGATGATCGAAACGATCACAAGCAGTATCAGGCTCTGCGAAAGGCGATTGAGCAGGAAGCCGCGCATTCGAGTCCTCCGTTGTGGGTTGGCGACTTAGTCTGTTGCCGCCGCCGCAGTGCAATCCGGCGGCGGCAATAGGATGGATCAGGCCTTCCAGCGCCAGTCTGCGGCATGCCACGACGCGGTGCGCGTGTTGGCATTGGGCTTGAAACCGTCCAACCCTGCCTTGCGTCCGAGCACGTTTGTGATCGCTAACAGCGGCAGGAAGGGCAGATCATGGCGCACCACTTCCTGTACGTGATTATAGATCCCGCGCCGCTCTTCCTGATCGAAGCTGCGAGCACCCTTTTCAAGCAAGGCATCGACTTCGGGGTTGGAATATTGTCCGGTGTTCGAACCGTGTCCGCCTTGAGCGGCGATTGCCTTCGTATGGAGGCGGTTTGTGGCGTCGGGGTCCGCGGCAATCAAATAGGTGACGCCCACCATGGCGGTATCGAACTGCGACTTCAGCCAGAATTCGCCCCACATGACTGCAGCCGGCAAGTTCGAGATCGTCATCTCGACGCCGATCTCGGCAAACGTCTGCTGCAAGAACTGCTGCGTCTGCTCGCGCAGGTTGTTGCCTGATGTTGTCGAATTCGCAAAGGACAGTCGCACTCCATCCTTGGCGCGGATTCCATCTGGGCCTGGCGCCCAGCCGGCCTCATCCAGAATCTGGCGCGCACGGTCCAGATTGAATTCCTGCGCGGGCAGGTTCGGATTGTAGTAATAGGACTCCTTCGGCATGAACGTCTCGGTGGGAGTGCCCACGCCGTAGTAAATCGTGTCGACGATCGCTTTCCTGTCCATGGCGGCGTAGAGCGCCTGGCGCACTGCCAGATCCTTGAACTGCGGGCGCCCCAGATTGAGGTATATCGACTCCACGGATGCGCCGGTCTCCAGTGTCACCACGCGGTCTGGCAATTCGCGGGCTTCAGCATAATGGTCGGCCGTAATGTACGATTGATCGACCAGGTCGACGTCACCGCTCTTGAACTGCGTATAGAGCACCGTCATATCGGGAATGTATTTGAAGATGAGCTGCTCGATATACGGACCCTCGCCGGTATACTCCGGGTTGGCGACGAGCTCGATATGGTCGCCCGCTACCCGCTGGCTCCACTTGAACGCGCCGGTGCCGATCGGCGCCTGGTTGAAAGCCGCTGTATTCGGATCGACATCTTTCCCCAGAATGTGCTTGGGCACCATGAAGGTTTCGGCCAGGAACGACAGATAGGGCGCAAAAGCCTCCTTCATCCGCCAAGTGATCTCGGTGGGCGAAACCACCGTGATGTCCTGTACGAGCGAATGGCCGCTTGTACGCCAGGCGCGAAACTTCGGGTTCGTGATGAGCTCCAGGGTGAATTTCACGTCCTCGGCCGTGAAGGGCTCACCGTCGTGCCAGCGGACATTGTCACGCAACCGGATGCGCCAGTTGAGGCCGTCCTCCGAAATGCCGCCGTTTTTCTGGCTTGGCACCTCGGCTGCGAGATTCGGCTGGAGGACGCCTTCAGCATCCATCCTGACCAACGCATCGAAAACCGAGAAATGGACCGCGTCATCGACTTCGATATGCGCCATCAACGGATTGAAGACCGTTGGCTCTTGTGAAAGACCGACGACGACGCGACCGGCCGGACCCGCGGCAGGGGTCTTGGCGAAAGCCGACTTGCCCAGCAGATTGGGCGCGATCAAGCCTGCAGCTCCACCTAGCGCCATCAGTCGCAGCGCCTGGCGCCTCGAATAGTTGGATGTAGTCGTTGAATTTTTGGTCATCGTAGTTCCTCTCTTGTTATTTTTCATGCGTTTGCTGCAATTGGACGGGCATTGCCCGGCCTCTCTCCTGGAATTGCCGCCACGAGTTGGCGCGTGTAGGCCGCTTGCGGGTTCAGGAATATCTGCGAGGGCGGTCCGCGCTCGACGATCCGGCCTTTCTGCATCACAGCGATTTCGTCGCAGATCTGGCTGGCGACACGCAAATCGTGCGTGATGAAGACCATCGACACGCCGGTCTCTCGCTGGATCTGGTCCAGAAGCTGCAGGATCTGCGCCTGGATCGACACGTCGAGCGCGGAGACCGCCTCGTCAGCAATCAACAGCTTCGGCTTGAACATCAAAGCCCGAGCGATCCCGATTCGCTGGCGTTGCCCACCAGAAAACTCGTGCGGATAGCGGTCGAAGGCGCCGGCATCGAGACCGACATGGGCCAGAAGCGTACGCGCTTCTTCGCGCGCCTGGGCAAAAGGCGTCCCGTGTGCCACCGGGCCTACCGTGATGATGTGGCCGACCGTTGAGCGTGGGTTCAGGGACGCAAAGGGATCCTGAAAGATCATCTGGATCCGTGGTCTGAGCGGGCGGAACTTCGCTTCGGAAAGCTTGGCTATATCGGACCCCTCGAACAAAATCTCGCCGCCGTCGCTGTCCAGCAATTTGATGAGAAGCCGGCCCAGCGAGGATTTTCCTGAACCGCTCTCGCCTACGACCCCAAGCGTTCGGCCTGGCGCCAGTTCGAACGAAACCTCGTTCACCGCTTTCACTATCCGCTGGGCGCCAAACAGCGCGCCGCCGCCACGATAGGTTTTAACCAGACCCTCGACCTTCAGGATCGGCTGCTTGCTGTCGGACTCCGCACGAGAGCGATCTTCACCGGTCAGATGCGGTACGGCCGCGATCAGGCGTTGGGTATAAGCATGCTTGGGCGACTTCAGCACCTGCTCGGCGCTGCCCTGTTCGACGATGTGCCCCTTTTCCATCACCACGACGCTGTCGGCGATCTCCGCCACCACGCCGAAATCGTGGGTGATAAACATTACGCTCATCCCCTTGCGGCGCTGAATGTCGCGGATCAGCTCCAGGATCTGTGCCTGGGTGGTCACGTCGAGCGCAGTGGTTGGCTCATCGGCGATCAGCACCGTCGGCTCGAGCGCCAGGGCCATGGCAATCATGACGCGCTGCCGCTGCCCGCCCGAAAGCCGGAAAGGGTACTGGTGATACATGAGTTCGGGATCTGGGAGGCCCACTTCGGTGAGCAACTCGATGGCGCGGTCGCGGCAGGTTTTTGGCGTACCGTATCCATGCGCGGCCATGACCTCGTCAATCTGTGCGCCCACGGTCATCAAGGGATTGAGCGCCGAGAGCGGATCCTGGAAGATCATCGACACGACCCGCCCACGCAGGTTGCGCAGCTTGTCGGGCGACATGCCGATGATGTTCATCCCCTCCAACTGTATTGAACCCGATGAGACGCGGATCACCTTGGGCAGGAGCCCCATGATCGCGTTCGCCGTGACCGACTTGCCTGATCCGGACTCGCCTATGATGCAGAGGATCTGGCCGCGTTTCAGATCGAAGGAAATGTTCTCGACCGCATAGGTTCGTTCCATGCCTTTCGGCAAATTCACCGTGAGGTCGCGCACCGAAAGCGCCACATCGTGAGCGGCTACAGCCTGGATGCTTGCGACCATCTGGATCACCTCCCATTCCATCGAAGCGGATCCACCCTGTTGCCGACCGCAACATCGCCCCTTGAGCAGCAACGCGTCACCGTAGCAGCCGTAGCCTTGCCATTTAGGCGCTTCGCGCTCTGAGGCTGCGAGAGACGGATTCTACTCATCCTGGCGGCTCCCTTATGTAGTCCGATCCCCGTACCGGACATTGTTCCCTTTTCCTGGAGAACGCTCCAAACGGGCAACTCTGCCTGTCGGAGGTCCTCTGGAGCTTGCCTGCCGTAAGGAAGGGTGCCCCGTTCTTGCAGCCAGTTTGACTGTTCTTTTTCCGCAGAGTCTTCGAAATTTGGCCCTCCGGCGGCAGGAACTTCTGAAAAGAACGCCCCAGTTGGCATTTCACTCTGTTTGGCCTGATGATGATAGCGCAAGCCCCTCAATCTGCGCGGCATGGCCGAGAGTCTAATGTCCAAGGCGAGCACGGCATTTTGGGCGGCCTATCAAAGACTCGACTGAGAAGAGCTTCCGCGAGGCATTGCCCCAGGAAATTTGAAGGATCCGCCGCGGCGGAAGTTTCCTCATTTGAAGTAGACTGGCGCCCGCCCAGGCATTGACAGTGCGTAGGTAATAACCGGCGTCCGGTGCACGAAGCTCATAGGATGCATACAAAAGCAGTGTGGAACCAAGCACGGCAAAGAGGGCCGCTTATCGAGGTCTCTACCCTGCCCATCAGTGCTGCTTTTTCGAGGCCGGGGTCGGGCCCGCTCAACTGGGCGAAGCTCCCAGAGCGCTCCTTTCAAAGGCGATTTGGTCCCAGGCGGCTGAACTGCGCATGAAGCCACTCTGCGAGTTCAAACTCCATACCTTCCAGTTCACTCGAGCCCAACCATATCAACCCATATTGACTGCCGTCAGGGTCAGCCAGCAGGGGCCGCCAGGCTTCCTCGTTCCACGTCGTCAATCGCAAGTACGAGCGGACTGAGGGCTACGCCAAGGCCTGCAGACGCAGCCTCGACGATCAGCGCGTGATTGTCGAAGTACCGGATTTCTGTGGGTCGACGCGCCGACGGATGGGTCTTCAGCCATTGCGCCCACGCGTCAGGTCGGGTCTTCGACCCGAGAGCGAGATAGTCGCCATGCTCGAACTCTGCCACAAGTTCCGGCCTCATGACAGGCCCAACCTTTTCGGAAAAAAGGGGCCGGACGTTCCACGTCTCAGGCACAGCGAAGTCCAGCCGTCGAATAGCGAGATCGACCTGTTTCTTACGAAAGTCCACCAGCCCTCCACCTACCGAGAGGTGGAGGGCCATGTTCGGATGCGCCACTTGAAGCGCCCCCAGCCGCGGAATGAGCCAACGCATGGCAACTGAAGGCTCGCAGGAGAGCACCAGGGCACTCTTCCCGGCATTGGCAGCACGCAGGCTTTGAACTGTGGCGGCCAACTCACCGAAGAACCTGCCGAGGGTGAGGTTGAGTGTCTCGCCGGCAGGGGTGAGCCGCAGCCCTCGCCCATTCTTCTCAAACAACCTGACCCTGATGTCATCGGCGAGTTTGGTGATACGGCGACTGACGGCGCCGTGCGTGAGCGCAAGCGAGTCTGCTGCAAGCCGGACCGAGCCCAGCCGCGCTGTTGCTTCGAACGCTCTCAGGTCGTCGAGCGAGGGTATGTCTGAGCGATCCATCAGTGATAATCTATCACCGATTTCGTCAGAAACTATCGCTATTCATCCTTAGTGAGGTTTTGTTAGTTGATGCATGCGCACCAATCATCAACCCAGTATAGCGGTCCTCGCCGATGACCTCACCAGCGCGGCAGATGGTGCAGCACCTTTCGTCGCCCGTGGCTTGACTGAATCAATCGGCAGAGGCCAGCTTCCGCACCAAGCGGAAGCGGCAGCGATAATTGCAGTCGATAGCGGTTCGCGGTCTGCTACTGCGTCGCAAGCGTTCGAGGCGGTCGCTCGATTGACCGCCCGACTTGCCAGCCGTACCGTGCTCTATAAAACGGTGGACTCCACACTTCGCGGTCACATAACGGCGGAGCTTGAAGCATGCTTTGCGGCGAGCGGCCGCAAAGCACTGGTGTTTGCGCCGGCATTCCCCCAGGCCGGACGTACGACAGTGAGGGGCATTCAGTTCGTTGACGGCATCCCGGTCTCGGAAGGTGCTTATGGCCATAACCCAATGCATCCCGCGCGGCATTCCGCGCTAGTCGACCTGGTGCCGAACTGCATCAAGAATGTCACGCTGCTTGATGCGGTAACCCAAGAACAACTCGATTCGCAGATTGCTTCCATCGAGGATCCAGCGTCGATCCTTTGGGTTGGTTCTCCTGGAATGGCTGCAGCGCTATCGCGGCGTTTTGTGCCGGCGAAGACTCTACCGCCATTGCTCGATGGCATCAGTAGCGATGTTTTGGTCGTCATTGGGAGCGCAAATCTGCGCAGTCAGCGGCAGGCAGGTCAACTCCAGAAGGTCCGCGGCGTCATGCTGCTGCGCGGACCAAGGACGCGCGAGTGGGACTCGGCAGCAGTGCTGCGCCGTATCGCACAAGACGCAGCGCGAGAGCTTCAAAGCCCACGCTTCGGCGCTTTGATCGCCACCGGCGGCGACACGATGGAAGCGATCCTGGACCTTCTCAAGGTCCGTGAGTTTGATATCCTGCAAGAACTCGATCCCGGATTCCCGCTTGGTCTCGCCAGGCTTGGCGATGGGCGCTCGCTCTTGCTCGCTATGAAGGCCGGTGGCTTTGGCAGTGACGATGCGGTGACGCGCGCCGTCGCGCGGATACGTGGAGCCACCCAATGAAGAACATTCTCCCACTTGCTCTCACGATGGGCGACGCCTCCGGCATTGGGCCGGAGATCGTGGCGAAGGTGCTTGCGAAAGGCGGCGAACGCGTCGTCGTGTTCGGTAGCTATGTTGTCATGCAAGACACCGTGCGGCGGCTCGGGCTGAACGTCGAGGTGCGACGCATCAACGCTGCCAATGCGGCCCAATTCGAGCCACGCCGAATTGAAGTCATCGAAACCTCGCGGATTACCGAGCCTCCTCCAATCGGCCGTATCAGCACGATCTCCGGGCAGGCGGCCTTCGACGCCATCGTTGCGGCGATAGCCGCAGCGAAGTCCGGAGATGTGAGCGGCATCGTTACGGCGCCGATCAATAAAGAGGCGATGGCCAGCGCGGGAATCCGCTACCCCGGCCATACCGAAATTCTGGCCGACTACGCCGGCGCCAAGCGCGTGGCGATGATGCTTGCCAACGATGACATCTGCACGGTGCTCGTCACCATCCACACGTCGCTGAGCAAGGCGATCGAACAGGGCGATTTCGACGCTCAGCTATCCGCCATCCGGCTTGCCCATGAGGGTGGAAAAGCTCTCGGCTTCGCGACCCCGCGTGTCGCCGTAGCGGGTCTCAATCCGCACGCAGGTGAAGGTGGCCTCTTCGGGGACGAGGAAATCCGGATCATACGACCGGCAATCGACGCGGCCCGAGCCGAGGGCATCGATGCCACTGGCCCTTATCCTGGCGACACTGTCTTCATGCAAGCTCGTCAAGGTCGATTCGATGTTGTGGTGGCACAATACCACGATCAGGGTCTGATCCCTGTGAAGTATCTCGGGTTGGAAAAAGGCGTGAACATCACGCTTGGCCTGCCGTTCGTCCGCACCAGCCCAGATCACGGCACGGCGTTCGACATCGCGGGCCGTGGAATTGCAGACCACGCCAGCTTGGAAACAGCACTTGCCTACGCCAAGCGCCTCGTGGCGGCACAAACCAAGACGAACTAGAGAAAGGAACCACACCAATGGGGTTACGCTTCATCTTCATGCTCACGCGCAACGACCGAACGGTTTCGGACGCGGCCCAGCAACTTCAAACCGCGCTCAGTCTCGGCGTGCGGCACATCGGGTTCAAGGATATCGGCTTGCCGATCGAGCAGCTGAAAGACCTCAATGCGGCCATCAGGACGGGCGGTGCAACCTCCTACCTGGAAGTCGTGTCACTGGACCGCGAAAGCGAAATTGCTTCGGCAAAGGCAGCTGCCGAAATCGGCGTCGATGTTCTTCTTGGTGGCACGCGGGTAGACGACGTGCTGCCGATCATCAAGGACACCGGCATCCAGTACTTCCCGTTTCCGGGTCGGATCGCCGGTCATCCGAGCGTGCTTGAAGGCGCCATCGACGAAATTGTCGAAAGTGCCAAAGCGATTGCAGGGCACGATGGAGTGCATGGCCTGGACCTGCTGGCATACCGATCGGCGGAGAACGTCCCCGAGTTGATGAAGGCCGTCTGCGCTGCAGTCGCCAAGCCTGTCTATGTTGCGGGTTCGATCGACACCCCAGAACGAATTGCAGTCGTCCAAGGCGCCGGCGCAGCTGGGTTTACGATTGGGACCGCAGCTTTGGATGGCAGATACCCGGCCAATGGGAATGACCTACCAAGCCAACTCACCGCAATCATTCGCGATGTGGCTGCCCTGAACAAGCACCTTTCGCCAATTCACAAGAAGAATTTGTCAATTGAGTTTGCCGGGCTGCGCGCGCCTTGGAAGCCTAAAGTCGAGGGGCGTGTCAACGCCATGCAATTCAAGGTCGCCATGTTCAATGGCGCCTCCAATTGGTCATTTCGACAGCACGACGATCAGCTGTTCTTCGTTCACCGGGGACGCCTGCTCATGCAATTTCGTGACCGTGAAGAAATTATCGAACCCGGAGAGTTCATCGTCGTCCCATATGGCGTTGAGCACAGTGCGGTGGCCTTGGGCGAGGAAGGATGTGAAGTGTTGGTGGCAACGTCAACCGCCCTACCCTGCTACCCACCCCCGGTAACTGATCTCGCTCATTCTGATCGATCCCAGTTGACTGCTTAGCAGGACGGTACCGACTGCTAGGTTTTCAGACGCGCATGAGCAATCATGACCGTGGCTATTGTGCTGCATCGCGCCGACGGCGCACCCGTTGCAACCCCTTTCCGCAGGACAGCGTCCGGCTCGGATGATCCCTTTGTGGGCATCGCGAAATCGCCTGGGAAGGGCCGGACTCGATATCGTGGGCCGAACCAGCTTTGTTGGCGAGCTCGAAGTCGCAAGCTTCCCCCACATCGAAACCATCGTCGTGGTGGAAGGAGAGCTGATCCTGACGGTGGTCGGCGCGGCCCCGCTGGTGCTCGGTTCGCAAGCGGGTGCTGTCATCGGATGCGGCACCACGCTTCGCATCCAGACTGAATCAGGCGTGCGGTTTTCGTTCTGCGCGGCCGCTTGCGACAAACCGACGAAGCCCGGCCTTGTCCAGTTGCGCGCCGACGCCGACTTCAAGCCGTCTGCTTCGCTACCGGCCGAGGCTTTGCTTGGCCCGGCCCCGCAATGCCGCAGCGACAACGTCTTCTCCAGCGACGGCGCGGATTACCGTGCGGGCACGTGGGATTCGACCCCATACCACCGGGTTGTTCGCCCGCATCGCCACAACGAGTTCATGCATCTGCTAGCCGCGAGTGTACGATTCGCCGCGCCCGATGGCAGCGTGCTGTCGGCGGGCACCGAGATGCGCTTTTCGTGCCCCAGGGCGCATCGATCGGATGGGAAAGTAAAAATCGCGTGGTGAAGTTTTTCGTCGTCCAAGCCGTCCAGGCCTGACGTAGAGCGAGATCCATCATGTCCCCTGGCAAGGTCGCTGAGTTTTAGGCCGCACCCGCAATCGACGCTCCTCCACACGAGATGGCTTTAGGCTTCAGCTACCTTCCCTCTGAGAGGTGGGCGCCAGCGAGCTTTTCACGCAACAATTGCATGTCCTAAGGGCCGCTAACGGCAGGATATTCCGTCCAGGCACACAACTCCGCAGCCTGTCTATTCTCGGCGCGGGCTAGAATGCTTCAAAGTTACCGGAGTTCCGCAGATGCCCGCGCCGCTCATGCACATCGAGTGCAGCCCTTCCCTCCCCCGCGAGGCAGACGTCGTCGTCATCGGCGGCGGCGTGGTGGGCGTGTTCACGGCGTATTATCTCGCGCGCCGCGGCGTCAGCGTCGCCCTGGTAGAGAAAGGACGCGTGGCCGCCGAGCAGTCAAGCCGAAACTGGGGCTGGTGCCGCCAGCAGAACCGCGATGCGCGCGAGTTGCCTATGGCAACCAAGAGCCTCGATCTCTGGGAGAAGGTGGCACAGGAGACTGGCGGGGATACTGGATTTCGCCGCTGCGGGCTTCTGTATCTCTCACAGGACGAAAATGAGCTGGCGGGCTGGGCAAGGTGGCGCGATTTTGCGAAAACGGTCGGAGTCACCACGCACGTGCTGAGCGCAGAGGAAGCCACCGAGAAGGGCAAGACGACCGGACGCAAATGGAAGGGCGGGGTTTTCTCACCGACTGACGGAACGGCGGATCCCTCCACGGCAGTGCCGGTTGCCGCGCGTGGCATCATGGCGGCGGGCGGTACCTTGCATCAGCATTGCGCAGCGCGTGGACTGGAGTTGAGCGCCGGCAAGGTCAGCGGGGTCGTGACGGAAGCGGGAACCATCCGTACGAAGATCGCGGTCATGGCCGGAGGCGCGTGGGCTTCTTCCTTCTGCAACCAGCTTGGCATGCGCTTCCCGCAAGCTGCCGTGCGTCAGTCCATTCTAGCCGTAGCGCCAGGCGCAATCGGCCTGCCCGATGCCCTGCATACCACGAGCGTCTCGCTGACGCGGCGCAGCAACGGTGGATACGCGCTGGCGATCAGCGGACGAGCTCGCGTCGACCCAACGCCGCAGCAGTTCAGGTTCAGCCGCGAGTTTCTACCGATGTTCGCCCGCCGCTGGCGCAATCTCGCCCCGGGGGCCTTCGAGGGCTGGCGTCAAGGACATGAAAGCCTGCGCAAATGGGGCCTTGACGACATTACGCCGATGGAACGGAACCGGATTCTCGACCCGAAGCCCGACATGGGACAAATTCAGCTGACATATCGAAGAGCCTGCGAATTGATCCCCGAACTCCAACGCGTGGCGATCTCCGATGTCTGGGCGGGTTATATCGACAGTACACCCGACGGCATTCCCGCGATCGGCGAAGTGGAGGGGATTCCGGGCTTTATCCTGGCGGCGGGATTCAGTGGTCACGGGTTCGGGATTGGCCCCGGCGCGGGGCATATGATCGCCGACATCATCACAGGCAGCGAGCCTGTTGTCGATCCGCGTCCGTATAGGCCCGAACGCCTGAAGACCGCTGCATGGGGCAAGGTCGCTGAATTCTGAGAAGATGGCTTGCCAACGTACTATCGATCGCACACGAGATTGATGCCGCGACTGCTCAAACAGGGAAGTGACGATGCGCGAATACGAGATTGCCGCCATTCCTGCCGACGGGATCGGCCCAGAGGTGATCGCCGCCGGTCTACAGGCGCTTGAGGCGCTGCAGCAGCGCTGCGGCGACTTCAAGCTACGCGTCCAGCACTTCGACTGGGGATCGGACTACTACAGGGCCAATGGCCGGATGATGCCTGAAGATGGAGTGGCGCAACTGAAGCGCTTCGATGCCATCTTCTTCGGTGCTGTCGGCGCTCCCGATGTGCCCGACGACATCTCGCTCTGGGGTCTCCGGCTGCCGATCTGCCAAGGCTTTGATCAATATGCGAACGTGCGGCCGACCAGGATTTTGCCCGGCATCGTTTCGCCGCTGGCGGGCGTTGGGCCCGGCGATCTGGATTGGGTGATCGTGAGGGAGAATTCGGAGGGCGAGTATTCCGGCCACGGCGGCCGCGCCCACCGCGGTCTCCCCGAGGAGGTCGGAACCGAAGTCGCGATCTTCACGCGCGTCGGCGTCGCCCGCATCATGCGCTATGCATTCCGGCTGGCGCGGTCACGGCCGCGAAAGCTCCTGACTGTTGTCACGAAATCCAACGCGCAGCGTCACGGCATGGTAATGTGGGATGAAATCGCAGCCGAGGTGGCGCAAGAGTTCCCTGACGTCGCGTGGGACAAGATGCTGGTTGATGCTATGACGGTGCGCATGACACTCAAACCTCGCAGCCTCGACACGATCGTCGCCACCAATCTTCACGCCGACATTTTGTCGGACCTTGCAGGCGCGCTGGCGGGCAGTCTCGGCGTTGCACCAACCGCCAACATTGATCCCGAGCGGCGCTATCCCTCGATGTTCGAGCCAATTCACGGCTCCGCCTTCGACATCGCCGGCAAGGGTATCGCCAACCCCGTCGCCACCTTCTGGACCGCTGCCCAGATGCTCGAACATCTGGGCGAAAGCGCAGCCTCCGTCCGGTTGATGAGCGCTGTGGAAACAGTGACGAGTGAAGGCGTGCTGACGCCGGACGTTGGTGGGACAGCGACCACGCAGGACGTGACGGACGCCGTCTGCCGGACGATCCGCGGTTCGAACGTGTGACAGGTTTGCGATGAAACTCGACAAGATCGACATCAAGATCTTATCCCAACTGCAAAAGAACGGGCGGGTCACCAACGTCGAGCTTGCCGACCTGGTCAACCTTTCGCCGAGCCCTTGCCTGATGCGGGTGAAGAAGCTTCAGGCGGAAGGCTTCATTACCGGCTATTCCGCCCAGATCGACGTGTCCAAGCTCGGACAGACTCTAACGATCTTCACCGAGGTTACGCTCAAGCACCATCAACAAAACGACTTCGCGAGATTTCTCACCGCCATTCAGAAAGTCGATTCCGTTATCGAATGCCATCTGATTTCGGGCGGATACGATTACCTTGTGAAGTTCGTGACGGCGGGCATCAGCGAGTATCAGACTATCATGGAGCGCATGCTCGAATTGGATATCGGGATCGACAAATATTTCAGCTTCGTCGTGTTGAAGTCACCGATCGTGAAATCCCACTTGCCTCTCGACGTCATTTTCGACAGATGAAAAGGCCACCCCTGCAGTCTGGGACTGGAAAGCGGGCGCCATCGTTCGCTTCCGCTGCCCGTGTGCTACGGCGGAAGTCCGCCTAACTGCAACTTTCTTGGCACTTGACGGAATGCGGCAAGACCTGAGGATTTCCTTCAGGCCCCGCTCGCATGGATCGGGTGGCTTCACCCATGACGACGATCATCCCTTCATCGCTTCCCGCACATCCTTGTCTTCGAGGGTTTGATCCAGCGTCATCCTGGTGCGTTCGAGGATTCCATCGATGTCGTCGTCCGTGCAGCAGAGCGGTGGCGCGAAACCGAGTATGCCGCTGTTGAAGGCGCGAATGACAAGGCCGTTCCCCCACGCCCGGTCGAAGATGCGGCGCCCCGGATCGGCCGCCGCCGGCAGCGGTGTTTTGCGCTCCTTGTCCGTGACCAGCTCGATCGCAGCCAGCATGCCGCGACCGCGAATATCGCCAACCAGCGGGTGGTCTGCGAGCGAGCGGAGGCCCCTCATCAGTCGCTTCCCGGCCTTCCGACCGTTCTCGAGCAAGCCCTCTTCATAGAGACGCAGGCATTCCAGCCCGACCGCTGCGCTCACCGGATGGGCTGAGTAGGTATAGCCGTGGCCGACAGCCGCTTTGCCGGCTCCGTCCGCGATCGTATTGTAGACATGGTCGGTCATGAAGACGGCGCCCATCGGCACGTAGCCCGACGTCAGTCCTTTCGCTGTGGTCATCAGATCCGGCACGACCTCGTCCTCCTCACAGGCGAAAAGGGGACCGGTGCGGCCAAAAGCGGTGATGACCTCGTCGGCAACGAACAAGATGTCGTGTTCCTTGCATACGGCATGCAGGGCCTTTAGCCAGCCTGCCGGCGGAACCAGGACACCGCCCGAACCCTGGATAGGTTCAGCGTAGAAGGCCGCGATGCGATCGGCGCCGAGCTCAGCGATTTTGGCCCGCAGCGCCGCGACCGATGCATCGATAATCGCCTGCGGGTTGGAACCGACCGGATTGCGATAGGCGTAGTGCGAGGGAATCTTGTGCTGCCAGTCATAAGGAACGCCGAAGCCCGCATGGAAAGCCGGCAGCGCGGTCAGACCTGCGCCAACCGTAGAGGATCCATGGTAGCCATGCCCGACCGAGATAAATTGGTCTTTTCGCGGCGTCCCCCTGGCGTGATAAAAATAGCGAATGAAACGGATGGTGCTGTCTATCGCGTCGGACCCGCCCAGCGTGAAATAGACATGGTTCAGATCGCCAGGCGCCAATTCGGCAAGCCGGGCGGCGAGACGAATGGCCGGCTCAGACCCCAGCCCGAAATATCCCGTCGCATAAGGAAGCTCTCTTAGCTGCTTGGCCGCTGCCTCGACGACGCTTTCCTGCCCGTATCCGATGTTTACACACCAGAGACCCGCGAACCCGTCCAGCAAGGTTTTCCCGCTTGCCTCGGTCACTGTAGCGCCCTTGGCGGATTTGAGCACGCGCACACCCGTCTCTTCGTGGCTCCGATAGCATGAAAACGGGTGAACCAGGTGCGCACGGTCGAGTTCGATCAGGGAGTTTGCAAGCATTTCTTCCTCCGGTTCAGCCTAGCGCCTGACTAACGAGCGCATAAGTTTGGTGTGACCTGATTTCGACTTTCGGCTCGTCTGCGATTCGTCGCATCGTTACGCCACCGCCGACGTGGGCCAGGCCGCGACGGATGAGCCACTCGCCGAGAGCCGTGGATTCGTTGGTGTCGATGCGGACAAACTCGCCCGCACTGTCGGCCAGCAGGAAGTCGATCAGGCATCTCGCTTCGTGCAGCGTCCTCGCCACCACCGGCCCAATGACCAGCCCTCGACCAAAACGACGAATTGCGGCAAACGCCTGGACATCGCCTGCATCGCGAATGACGGCGAACTTCGCCCGCTCGCACAACGAGTTCATGAGTGCCGACCGGTCGTGACCAAACGCGGCGCAATCCAGAGCGACAAGGCGCGCCTGGTCGCCGTCCTCGCCCCATGACACATGTGCCGGTGCATCTGCAGACGGCGCCAGGCCCTGGTGCTGCACGATCTTGCCGGTCGCGACAAATCCCAGCTTCTCGTAGAGTGGGAGCCCTTCCTGCGTAGCCACCAAATAGCAAGTGCGCTCGCCTGCCTTGGTAAGCGCCTCCTCCATCAGCTTGCGCCCGAGCCCGCGACCGCGCATTGCGGCATCGACGATGACCATGTTGACGCTGGCGGCATCGTCGCCATAGGGCGTCATCAGAATCGTCCCCACCACGCGTCCTTCCTCCTGGACAACGAGACCTTGGCTGAGCGACTGCATCAGCTCCCAGTCTTCACGACGGTGCGGCCATCCAACATGACGTGACAATTCGACAGCATCGTTCAAATGCTCGGTTGTCATCGTTTTGAACGTGACTCGCCCTGGGGTCATGGGTCGTTTCCCGGCCTGAATTCTTCAATGCAAAGTTAGGCTGCGGCCGACAGCAGTTCCTCCCGACGCGTACCGGTGAGCTAGGTGTTTTGACTTTCCTTTGCCGCCGGCGCCGCATCTTATGCCGACGAGCCGGCGGGCGAGGGAAGCGCCTGGCAAGCTCGGAACCACGTCGTGCGCAACTCTCTGCCAAAGCCCTGCCACGATACAAAACAATCTGCTTCAAGCGGCAGAGAATGCGGCGACTAGTCCTTTTCGCTGCTCGTTATGATCCTTGTCGTTAAAGGCACGCGGTGCCGCCAGGATTGGAAGGATAGACGCCAATGACCCGTTTCAGACCGAAATACATCACCTTCGATTGCTACGGTACGCTGACCAACTTCGACATGGCCGGCGCGGCAAGACGAGTTTACGGTGCGGAACTCTCCCCAGCCGTAATGACGCAGTTCATCAAGGATTTCTCGGCCTATCGCCTCGATGAGGTTCTTGGCGCTTGGAAGCCCTATAGCGAGGTCGTGCACAATTCCGTGGAGCGCGCCTGCAAGCGCAACAATGTGACGTTCCGGCCTGAGGATGCCCAGCGCATTTATTCGGAAATACCGACATGGGGTCCGCACCCGGATGTCCCGGCGGGACTGGCCAAGGTCGCCAAGGAAATCCCACTGGTGATCCTGTCGAATTCCATGAAGAGCCTGATCATGTCGAACGTTGAGAAGCTCGGCGTACCCTTCCACATGGTCATCACGGCCGAGGAGACCGGCACCTACAAGCCGCATATGAAGGGCTTCGAGTACATGTTCGACAAGCTCGGCTGCGGCCCGGAAGACATTACGCATGTGTCGTCCTCATTCCGCTACGATCTCATGACCGCCTATGATCTTGGCATCAAGAGCAAGGTCTGGGTGAATCGCGGCCACGAACCCGCGAACCCATACTACGAGTACAGTGAAATCAAGGATATCGGCGGGCTGGCCGGCGCCGTCGGGCTGGAGCCCGTTCGCGAATTCGCCTGAGCGTCTGTTGCTGGTGCAGTCGCGCCAGTGTGAGGCACTCCCACCACGTTAATGAGCACTGGTCGCAATACAGAGAAAGGGGCGGTTTTCACCGCCCCTTTCTTGTTGTTCCACGCTTTGGAAGGTGTTTCCACCTGCTTGCAACAGAACTAGTTAAGCCCGCCAACATGAAGCGTCTTGACCTCGAGATATTCCTCGATGCCGAGCTGCGATCCTTCGCGCCCCACCCCTGACTGCTTGACACCGCCGAAAGGCGCTACTTCGGTCGAGATCATGCCCGTGTTGAGCCCAACCATACCGAACTCCAGGGCCTCGGCAACACGCCATGACCGCTTGAGATTTTCGGTGTAGAAGTAGGCGGCAAGGCCGAAGGGCGTACCGTTCGCGATCGCAATGGCCTCGTCCTCCGTTTCGAAGCGAAAAAGCGGCGCCACCGGGCCGAACGTCTCTTCCGATGCCAGCAGCATCTCGGTAGTAGCCTCTCCCAGCACGATGGGCCGTGCATATTGCTTGCCGTCCGGCACCGTCTCGCTCTGGGCGATGATCCGCGCGCCTTTCGCCTGTGCATCCGCGATGTGACGCTCGATCTTGTCGATGGCGGCCGCATTGATCATCGGGCCAATCTCCGTTCCGTCGTCGGTCCCCGCGCCAACCTTCATTCGGTTGACGCGCTGGCTCAGCTTTTCTGCGAAAGCATCGTAAACGCCCGCCTGCACGAGAATCCGGTTCGCACAGACGCAGGTTTGACCGCCATTGCGGAACTTGGATGCGATCACCCCCTCGACTGCATTGCCCAGATCGGCGTCATCAAAGACGATAAAGGGCGCGTTGCCGCCGAGCTCGAGGCTGAGCCGCTTGATGCTATCGGCCGCGCCACGCATGAGCAGCGCTCCGACGCGGGTCGAGCCGGTGAACGAGATCTTGCGCACCGTCTCGTTGGCCATCAGTTCGTTGCCGATTTCAATGGGCATGCCGGTCACAATGTTGATCACGCCGGCAGGAATACCCGCCCGTTCCGCCAGTACGCCGAGCGCCAGCGCCGAAAATGGCGTGAATTCCGACGGCTTGATGACAACCGTGCAACCCGCGGCCAGCGCCGGCGCCACCTTGCGCGTAATCATCGCGTTAGGGAAATTCCATGGCGTGATGATTGCGCAGACGCCAACGGCCTCCTTCAGCACCAGAATGCGGCGATCGGGCGTGGGAGACGGAATGGTCGAGCCACCGATCCGGCGTGCTTCTTCGGCGAACCATTTCACGAAGGAGGCGCCATAGCGGATTTCACCGCGTGCTTCTGCCAGAGGCTTGCCCTGTTCCAGCGTCAGCAGCAACGCCAGGTCGTCTTCATTTTCCAGTATCAGGCTGTGCCAGCGCTCCAGAAGCGCTCCGCGTTCGGCATGGGTCCTGGCCTTCCAGTCCTTGAACGCCGCCTGCGCTGCATCTATTGCAGCCCTTGTCTCATCCCGGCCCATGTCGGGCACGGTTCCAAGCACTTCCAGACTGGCCGGATCGATCACATCGACAGTCGCGTTGCTGTGCGCATGCTGCCAGACATCGCCAATGAGGCCACGCTGGCGAAACAGGTCCGCATCCTTCAGGAAACCAATCTTCGTTATTGCGTTCATGGTTCTTTTCCTCTGCTCTTTCAGCTTAATCCTGCCAGCACGGCCTGCGTGATTGCTTCAGTCGTGTCCTTGCCTGCAATCGTGCCTATCCCGCGTGCGGTTGCGGACTCGATCGCCGACATCACTTCGGCCGCGGCCTGCCCCTCGCCCAGATGCCCGAGCATCATCGCACCGGACCAGATCGCGGCGATCGGATTGGCGATGCCGAGATGCGCGATGTCAGGCGCCGAACCGTGGACCGGCTCGAACATCGAAGGCGCGCTGCGATCGGGATTGATATTGGCGGAGGCGGCGTAACCCAGCCCGCCCTGAATGGCCGCTCCAATATCCGTGAGGATGTCGCCAAAAAGATTCGAGGCGACGATCACGTCGAGGCTTTCAGGCGCCAGGACCATGCGGGCGGCAATGGCGTCGACGTGGTAGTGCGAGACCTCCACATCGGCATAGTCTTTCGCCACCTCACGCGTGACCTCATCCCAAAAAACCATGGAATGTTTCTGCGCGTTGGATTTGGTGACGGATGCGAGCTTCTTGCGGCGCGTCCGCGCCTGTTCGAAACCGAAACGGAGGATTCTTTCGACACCCTCACGTGTGAAGATTGCCGTCTCGATCGCGACCTCATTGGCCGTTCCGGAATGAATGCGCCCACCAGCGCCGCAGTATTCGCCTTCCGTGTTCTCCCGGATGCACAGTATATCGAAACCATCACGGCGAAGAGGTCCCTGAACGCCTGGCAACAGCCTGTGCGGCCGTATGTTGGCATACTGCGTGAACCCTTTGCGGATCGGCAGGAGCAGTCCGTGAAGCGATACGGAGTCGGCCACCTTTGCTGGCCATCCCACAGCGCCGAGGTAGATTGCATCGAACTTCCGCAGCATCTCGACGCCGTCAGGGGGCATCATCGCACCGGTTTCCAGATAGTAGGCGCACGACCATGGGAACCTTGTATCCTCAAGGGCGAAGCCGCCTCGCTTTGCTGCAGCCTGCAGCACCTCCCATCCAGCCTCGGTCACCTCCTTGCCGATGCCGTCGCCTGGGATGTGCGCTATCGTGTAAGCCTTCATTGATATCCTCCTGGAGACCGATGGGTACCGAAGGTCGCAGCTTGCTCAACACGGCAGCGACATGCGGCGTCTCGCACCTGGTTTTGGAACAGTAGTCGACAGCGCGCCGTATTTTCCGCCGAGGATGAGCCGCCCGACGGCGTCGAATCGCGTCGGGCGGGACTTGGAGAGTGGATTGTTCTGGAACCGGCGCGCGCGCTATTCGGCCAGACCTTGAGCGTTGAGCTCAGTCATAGACGCTGACGTAGATCTTGCGCACGGTTTCGATCGTGCGCCAGACGCCGACAAAGCCGGGCTTCATCACAAAACTGTCGCCGCTGCGGTAAGTCTTGGTCTCACCGCCCGTCTCCTCGATCTCGACGAGGCCCGAAACGATGTGGCAGAACTCGCAGGTCGTGCCCTTGATAGAATGCGTCTCGCCAGGCGTCGCCTCCCAGACGCCGGTCAGAACCTTCTCGCCTTTCGAAGCATCCTGCGCCCAAGTCTTGAAGGATGGATTGCCGGAGATGAGCCGCTCTGGAGCCGGCAATGCCTGCTTCGGCGCGAAGGCTGGATCTGTGTCGATCGTGATCAGAAGTGACATTTTATGTTTTCCTGGTTAGTAGCCGCGTGTCCGATCGACGAGGCCGATCAGTTCTTCTCCGGCGCGGTGGCGCCGGATGTTGTCCACGACGGATTGCGCCGCGGAATCTGCTTGCGTTACGGAAGCGATGTGCGGCGTGATCGCCACCTTCGGGTGCCGCCAGAGCGGATGGCCGTCCGGCAGTGGCTCGGGATCGGTGACATCGAGCATTGCGGCGGTGAGGTGCCCGCTATCGAGAGCCTGGACAAGGGCGGTTTGGTCTAGCTGCGGCCCGCGGCCGACATGCAACAATCTCGCCCCAGCCGGCAGGAGGGAAAAGAGTTCCGCATCGAGGATGCCACGCGTTTCTTTCGTCAGCGGCAGCAGGCAGACGAGAATATCCGTGCGCGCGAGGAAACCGGCAAGCTGGTCCGCGCCATAAAAGCAGGTCACCCCTTCGATCTCCTTCCTGCTTCGGCTCCAGGCGGCAAGGGGAAAGCGAAACGGCAGCAATCGCTCGATAGCTGCCTGCGCCAGCATGCCGAGGCCAAGAAACCCAACCCGGCGTTCGGTCGCTTGCGGAGCGGCAAGACCCCGCCACGCCTGGCGCTTCTGCTGTTCACGATACGCCACCATATCCCGGTGGAGGCTCAGCACGCCAAGAACGACATATTCCTGCATCATGCGAATGATGCCGTCCTCGACCATGCGCACCAGCTTCACCTGCCGAGGCAGGCTTTCACGGTTGAACTGGTCGACGCCGGCGCCGAGCGAAAACAGCAATTCGAGATTGCGATAGCGCGCGAGATCATCTGGCGCCGTCCAGGTCAGGAGGTAGCGCACCTCCTCCGGGTCGAAACATTCGCTGCTGTGGAACAATTCGACGTCCGGTAGTTCGCGTGCGAAAGCCTTGCGGAAGACCGCTGCGCGCACCGGGTCGGAATTGAAAAGAAAAGCCATGAACCGCCCTTTCCTGCTATCCGGCAAGGCGCGTGGCGAGACGCTCGATCATGCTCTGGCAGGCAGCAAGTTCGCCGGTCTCGATATATTCATTGGCACGGTGAGCCCGGATGATGTCGCCGGGGCCGCAGATGATCGCGTCGATGCCGGCCTGCTGATAAAGGCCAGCTTCCGTTCCGTAGCTCACCGCAGACAGGGGCTGACGCCCCGTCAACTCGGCCAGAAGGGCCGCCAAACCACTCTCCTGCGGGAGCGAAAGCCCCGGATACGCACTCAGCTCATGCCAAGCCACTTCAAAGCCGCTGTCGCGTAGAGCCGTCAGTTGGGTCTTTACCGGCTCGAGCAGGGATCTCGGCGAAACACCTGGCACGGCACGGACCTCGATATCGGCGGTGCAGCGATCGGGGATGATGTTGACGGATTGGCCGCCGGCGATGACACCAACCTGCAATGACGAGTATGGAGGCGCGAAATCCGTGTCGAATGGCCCGATCGCAAGGGTCTGGCCATAGGCCACGATCTGCGTGACGAGACCAGCCATTGCATGCACGGCATTCAGTCCCAGCTCGGGCCGTGAAGAATGGCCGGACCGTCCGATCACTTCGAGCCGCACGGCCGCCTTGCCTTTGTGTGCCCGCACGGCTTCCATCCGGCTCGGCTCACCGATAATCGCGCCAAGCGGCTTCTCGCACAGGCTTGGCAGCGCGGCGATGAGATGCGGCACGCCACGGGCACCTGCCTCCTCGTCATAGGAGAATGCGAGATGAATTGGCCGTGGCAAGTTCATCGCCGCGAGCCGCGGCACCGCGGCCAGCACGCAGGCGAGAAACCCCTTCATGTCGGAGGTGCCCCGACCGTGAAGCCTGGCGCCGTCTTGGCGCAGGACAAACGGATCCGAGTGCCATTCCCGTTCACCGGCCGGCACGACATCCATGTGGCCCGACAAGATGTAGCCGCGGGCATGCCGAGCTCCGATTGTGACAAACAGGTTGGACCGGTCGCCTTCCGGGCCGCGAAGGACCGTCACCTCAGCTCCGGCCGCCTCGCAATATTCACGCACCCAGTCGACGATCGCGCCATTGGGCGCGCCCACGACCGAGGGGAACGCGATCAGCCTCGCAAGAATTTCTTCGACATTCACAGGGCGCCGCTCCACTCGCAGTTCGCTGGATGCAACAAGTGTGGCAGCAGGCGAGAGCATTCCGTGCCGAATGAAGGTATGCTTTGGCCGAAGATTTCGAATATTGGCCCGGAACCAGCGAAACCTGCTGGCTTTCGGGTGCAATCATGAGGCAAAAGACGGCTGCGGCACGTCAGCGAGGACGGGTCGCGACCGTGGGACTTGGAAAAAGGGAGCAGGTCGACTGAAATGCAGAGATCAGTGCGCCTGAAGTCTTTCGAACTGGTCGCGCGGGACATCGACGAAGTCGATGTCAATCTGCTCCACGCGCTCTCGATCTCGGTTCGCTGGCCGCATCGGCCGAAGGACTGGGACACTCTGCGCCGCGCGGGCCGCGGCATCGTTGCCGTAGACGGCATCGGGCGCGTTTTCGGCAGCGCGATGTGGTTTCCGCAAGGGGACGATTTCGCCACCATCGGCGTAGTGATCACAACGCCCCGCACACAAGCGCAAGGCGGCGGTCGATGGCTCATGGACCAGGTGCTCGAGCAGTGTGGCGATCGCAATTTGGCGCTCAACGCCACCCATGCCGCCTATCCCCTCTATGTCTCACTCGGTTTCACGACCGAAGGAATCGTATTCATGCACCAAGGAGAGATTCCGCCTGCACTCCCTGCCCTGCCGGCCTTGGACGGGGAATTGCAGGCGCTGCCGAGCGACAGGCTAAAGGAGATCATGGGGCTCGACAGACGAGCGTTTGGGACAGACCGCGCCAGCCTGCTCGCATTGCTTTCAGCGAATGCCTCTATCTGCACTTTGAGCCGTGGCGGCGAGATCGTCGGCTATTCCATGTGTCGCGAATTCGGGCGTGGCTACGTGATCGGCCCGATGGTCGCGCGCAGCGATCTGGACGCGGTCCATCTCACAGCCATCCATCTGAGAAATCTTGCAGGACGCTTCGTCCGAGTCGATACGCGGGAGAAAGAAGGCATGTTTGCCGCGTTTCTCGACCAGTGCGGCCTTGGCATCGCCGAGACCGTTACGACCATGTCCAAAGGGCGCCGATTCCTGAACCGGGAAGAAAACGGGCCGTGGGTTTATGGATTGGCTGGCCACGCATTGAGTTGACTGCGGCACGACAATGCGACCGAAAGGCGCCAACCGCGTGGCCGTGCGCGCAGGCGAGCGAGTGTAGGAGACCAGCGCCCGCCGAATAGGCGGCGTTCTGGTCGCTGGCGTTAAAGACGCAATTGGCCACCGGATTGGGCGGAGGAGAGATAGCCGAGTTCATCGAACACGACGAAGTCGAGCCGGGTGAGATGATCGGCAATTTTGCCTTGGCGGCCGTCGCGGGTCTCGGATGACGACATTGAAGAAGCGGCCGCGAGCGTTAGGAAGGTGGCTAATGCCGCCTAACTCTCGCTTAGGAACGCCCGGCCGAAGTGACCGGAACTACGGAGCTTCGCTAGCAGGATGCTGGCTGTTCCGCGGTGATCAACCTTTGCTTGCTCACTCAGCGGAAACGCATTCCAGTCAGCCAATTCTGCCACCAAAGGAGCGGTGTCCCCGTTTACCGATGCGCATCTAAGTTGTCCGTTCTTCCCCATCACGATTATAGCTGTGCCGGCTACGCCATGGCAGCTATCTACTGAACGTAGGTATCGCCGTCGACGCGAAAATCGAACAGAACCGACCCATCGGTTTTTTCCGCGGCGTCAGCCACACGATCATAGAACGGTCGATTGAGGCCCTCGATGTTGCCGAGTGACTGTTCAAACAAGGCCGATTCTACATGCTCCGCCACCATAGCTGTGAGAGTGCGCGCCGGCTGGCCCAATGGGCAAGCCGCCACGGCTGATTATCCACACCAGCCATCCCTGGTCCTTTTCATAAGCGACAAGACGACCATTAACAGAGGGGGGTCTGTCAGGCCGAAATCCCGATAGCGATCACGCCCGGATCCAATGCGGTGTTGCAAAAGGCAGCAAGCAGGCCCCCTCCCCTCCGGATCGAAGCCGTCTAGGGGCTCCGTGACAACATCAGGCATCCTTGGGAAGCACCTGAAGGACCCGTGCGATGAACATATGGAACTCGGCCATGTAGTTGAGCAAGAACTCCTGCGTGGATTCGACTGTGACTTCGCCGCCGTCCGTGATCAGGCCCGGCGTGAACTGAATGTAGGCTTCCGGAGCGTTCATCTGCGGGGAGTTGCAGAAGCTAAGCACGCTTCGCAGGCTTTGCTGGGCCACGGCGGTCCCTATGGTTCCGGGCGAGGTCCCAATGACAGCTGAGGGCTTGCGGGCGAACGAGTTCTTGCCATAAGGGCGGCTGGCCCAGTCGATTGCGTTCTTCAACCCACCTGGGATCGAGCGGTTATACTCGGGCGTTATGAAAAGGACTGCCTCCACCGCGGCGATAGAGTCTTTGAAAGCGCGCGCGACAGGTGGAAAGTCAGCATCGTAGTCGTAGCTGTAGAGCGGCAAATCCTTGAAGGAAATCTCCGACATTTCAAGCTCTGGTGGAGCAAGCTGCACTAGTGCTTTTGCAAGCTTGCGATTGATCGATGCCGTGGCGAGGCTACCAATCAGATAGCCGACTTTGTGCGTGGTCATCAGGCACTCCCATATTGCCGCCCCCAAACAGTATCTGCTCAGTCAAAGTCGGACACCAGCACATTTAGGACAAGCTGCTGGATTCAACTGCTGCAGGGTTCACGACGCGATGAAGCGAACATCGGAAGAGCGGGTACCTGCGCTGTTGGTTCGTAGCGACAGGTTGCGGACTTTAGGTGACGTCAACGGATTTCGCCACACCGCAGCTCACAGTCTCATTTGAGCTGCCAGCGAGCCACCAAGCGGCTGAGTGGATCCGCACAACGAAATCAATGATATCCGACATCTGTACGGACCTTGCCGCGAAACACCCAGTAGGACCAGCCGGTGTACATCAGGATCACCGGCAGCAGCACCAGCGTGCCAACAAGGAGGAAAGCCTGGGTGCGCTCGGACGAAGCTGATTCCCAAAGCGTGAAATGATAAGGAACAATCATCGGAAAGAGGCTGATCGCGATACCGACGTAAGAGAGCATGAAAAGGCCGATGGCGCCGATGAAGGGCTTTATCTCACTTGCGCTGTCCAGCACCCGCCACGTGAAGAATGCCACCGCCGCGGTCGCTACGGGCACCGGGGCCAAATATAGAACATTGGGCCAGGCAAACCAGCGCGAGGCGATGGCCTCGCTCATGAATGGGGTCCAGATGCTGACCAAGCCGATACCGATGAGGACGCCAACAAGGCACACGCGGCCGTGCCGACGCGCTGTTTCCTGTACCGCTCCGTTTGTCTTTAAGATCAGCCAGCCGGCGCCCAAAAGCCCATAGCCGAACAGAAGGGCAAAGCCGGTCAAAAGCGAGAACGGCGTCAGAAAGTCGAAAGACCCTCCGGAGAACTGCCTGCCAGTGACCTCGAAACCCTGAATGAAGGCGCCGAGCACGACCCCTTGAGCAAAGGTGGCCACGGCCGAGCCATAGCAGAAACCGTGGTCCCAGAAGGTCTTGTGCTCGGCATCGCGGAAGCGGAACTCGAACGCCACGCCACGGAACACCAGCGCCAGCAGCATGACGAGGATGGGAAAATACACCGCGGGAATGATGATGGCGAAGGCAAGCGGAAACGCCGCAAGAAGCCCCAGGCCGCCCAGCACCAGCCAGGTCTCGTTGCCGTCCCAGATCGGAGCGATCGAATTCATGATCGTGTTGCGGGACGCCGTGTCGGGCGCGAAGCCGTAAAGCATGCCGACGCCAAGGTCGAAGCCGTCCAGAAGCACGTAGAAGAACACCGCCATGCCGAGGATCAGCGTCCATATCGGTACGAAATCGAGAACCTGGCTCATCGCACTTCCCCCTCTCGAAGTTCGACCGCTCCGGCTCGGACCGGCGCCTCTGGCCTGCCCCCTTCGATCTCAGCGCCCTCATCGGCGACGATGGATGGGCCTTTGCGCACGATGCGCAGCATCAGGAAGAGGCCCGCAGGATAGATGATGAGATAGACGGCGATGTAGCCAAGCAGCGAGATCACAACATCGGACCTCGTCAGCGACGGTGTCACCGATTCCGCCGTTCGTAGAAGGCCGTAGACCGTCCAGGGCTGGCGTCCGACCTCGGTGGTGATCCAACCGGCGATAACTGCCACGAAGCCGATGGGCGCCGCGATCTGAGTGAGCGTGAGAAAAGCCCGCGAAGTGTCCAGCCGGCCGCGCCAGCGAAGCCATCCGCCAAAGAGGACGAGGCCGAGCATCAGCAGGCCGCAGCCGACCATGATGCGGAAGGCGAAGAATGGGATCGCGACGGGCGGACGCTGATCGGCCGGAAAGTCCTTGAGGCCGATGACCTCGCCATCAAACTCATGGGTAAGGATGAGGCTGCCGAGCCATGGAAGGTCGATGGCAAAGAGGTTGCGCTCGCCCTTGTCGTCCGGAATAGCGAAAAGCGTCAACGGCACCTGCCGCGCGGTTTCCCAACGCGCTTCGATTGCAGCGAGCTTTGCCGGCTGGTGCTCAAGCGTGTTCAGACCATGCTGGTCGCCGATGAAAATCTGGAGTGGGACCAGCACTGTAAGCAGCCAGAGCGTCATCGACAGCATCGTTCGCCCTTCCGCGGCCGACCTCCCCCGACGCATCAGATAGGCGCCGACGCCCATGACGACGAAGCCGGTCGTGACGAAGAAGGCGACGACGGTGTGCGCCAACCGGTAGGGAAAGGAAGGATTGAAGACCACCTTGAACCAGTCGGTCGGGAAGAACCGGCCGTCGATGATCTCGTAGCCGGCCGGCGTCTGCATCCAGCTATTTGCCGACAGGATCCAGAAGGAAGAAAGCAAAGTTCCCAGTGCCACCATCAGTGCCGCGACAAAATGCGCCCAGCGTGGCACCAACTGCCGTCCGAACAGAAGGACGCCAAGGAAGGCCGCCTCCAGGAAGAACGCCGTCAGGCCCTCATAGGCGAAAAGCGGTGAAAGGACATTGGCGGTCGCGTCGGAAAAGCGGCTCCAGTTCGTGCCGAACTGGAAAGGCATGACAACGCCTGTGACGACGCCCATGCCGAAAGCAATCGAGAATATTTTGATCCAGAACGTCGAGATGCGGAGATAGATGTCCCTTCCGGTGAAGAAATTGAGGCCTTCCAGCATCGCGATGAACGCGGCCAATCCTACAGTAATAGCCGGCAGCAGGATGTGCCAGCCGATCACCCAGGCAAATTGCAGTCGCGACAGGAATACAGGATCAAAATCCATTACTCGTCTCTCCCGATGCCAAGCTGGTGAGAATCACTTCATATGCTGCAGCAGCCGCCACAGAGATCACGCCTCGATTCAAAGCCGTGATCAAGCTATAGAAATTGGCGTCGGTGTCGATACAAGGATTCGAAACCGCTCTTCTGTCTGGCCGTCAACCTCGAACCAGACCACCAAATATACCCTGATAAGCCTTTCGACGGAGACAGCCAAAGGAGTTGTCCAGCGGCTGCTGCGTCGAAATGTGACAGTCGGGGCGCCTCCCGTTCGCCACTGCAAAGAATTGATCGCAAGGCCTACTGTCGAAGCCGGCAACTTGGAGCGGATTTGCTGGGATTCAGTCCTGCAACTGCACTATGCGAAGATATGGCCGAAGCTCCGTCCAGCCTGGCGGAAACGTTCCTAAGCCTGTACGTCGGTGAGCGAGATGATGATCGGCTGACCGGCTGCCCCTGTTCACCGAAGCTGTACAGGCAAGGCTGCGACCGACCCCCGGTGCACGACCCGGTTGCTTAGTGACCCGGCAACTGTGCTGCTAATACGGGCATAGTGCTGATTTGCGCCCGCGACCCGCCGCCAAGGTGGGTTTTTCATTTCGGCGCCATACTCACACACCCTGGTTTCACGCAAGGGTGATGCCGGTTGATGAAACTTCCCCCGAGGAAGCGCGTTGCGTGGGTTCAGCCAATCCGAGGCCTGTCCCATGTATTGGTCTTCCAAGCCACTTTCTGTCGCCACCGCCATAAGCGGCGACATCCGAAACCTTATGAACACTCGGCAAGCTTTTGACCTGCTCAACGGTCATTGGCGCAGTGAAAGAAGCGACAAGCACCGATCTGCGAAACCGGCGTGCCGACAGGCCTTGAACGGCAATGTTCCCGCCGACGTCGCAAGAAATGCGTTCATCGACGCAGCGCGGGAAGCGCACATGTTGGTCGATTGTGCGAACCAATAGACAATGCCGGGATGGACCATTTCCCGCCACTAGCGAGGTCACAATGAACGCAACAACCCGATTGCACGAACTCGGCCAGAGCCTTTGGTTGGACAACATCACCCGCGATCTGTTGAGCAGTGGCACCCTTCAGCGCTATTGCACCGAATTTTCGGTGACCGGATTGACATCGAACCCCACAATTTTCGATGAAGCCATTCGTAACAGTGCCGCTTACGACGAGGCCCTACGTCGAAAAGCCAGAGAAGGCAAAGCGGGCGAGCAGCTATTCTTCGAATTGGCGCTGGAAGATTTGAAGCAAGCCGCAGCACTTTTTGGTCCGGTCCACGAAGTGACGGGCGGCATCGATGGCTGGGTTTCCCTGGAAGTGTCGCCTTTGCTGGCTAACGATGCCGGCGCCACTGTCGAAGCCGCCAAGCGGTTGCATGGGCAGGCGGAGTGTTCCAACCTGTTCATCAAGATTCCGGGCACGCCCGCAGGTGTCGAGGCCATAGAGGAATCGATCTTCGCCGGCGTGCCGGTGAATGTCACCCTGCTGTTTTCGTGCGAGCAGTATGTGGCGGCGGCCGACGCGTATTGCCGAGGCATTCAGCGACGGATTGACGCCGGGCTCGACCCGAAGATCGCCTCTGTCGCCTCAATCTTCGTCAGCCGCTGGGACAAGGCGGTCATGGATAAGGTTAACCCCGCGCTGCGGAACCGTCTCGGTATCGCCATATCCGGGCAAGTCTATAAAGCCTACCGGGAGCGGCTTGCCTCTTCCGGATGGCGCAAGCTGGCCGATGCCGGCGCACTTTCCCAGCGTCTGCTATGGGCGAGCACCGGCACCAAGGATCCGCAGCTTCCGCAATCCTATTATATCGAAGCGCTCGCCGCGCCTGCTACCATCAACACCATTCCAGAGAAGACACTCCATGCGTTTTCGAAAGAGGGTGTGTTGCGCGGCATCATGCGGGAGGATGGCGGCGACAGCGAAACCGTGCTTGGCGATTTCGCAAAAGCCGGCGTCGACATTCAGGCGCTTGCCGCGCAGCTCCAGTTGGAAGGCGCGCAATCCTTCACCAAATCATGGGCCGATCTGATGGCGGTGATTGCCTTGAAGAGCGAGCAGTTACATCGCCACGGTTCGGCCGGCAGATGATGAGCGCGCTTCTTGCGGCCAGGACATTGCCGCTCACGGAGCTTTCAGCATGGCAGGCGTTGCTGGCGCATTGTCAGGAAGTGCGCCCTTTGCATCTGCGACAGCTCTTCGCGGATGATCCCGGACGTGGCACGCAGTTCACCGTCGACGCCTGCGGACTTTATCTCGACTATTCGAAAAACCGCATCACGCCTGAGACGGTCCAGCTTCTCATTGAACTTGCCGAGGCCTCCGGGTTGCGTGAGCGCATCGAAGCGATGTTCAGCGGTCAGAAGATCAATGTGACCGAGCAGCGTGCTGTGCTTCACACGGCGCTGCGCGCACCAATTGGCGAGCGAATTTTAGTTGACGGTATCGACGTCGTGCCGGAAGTGCACGCGGTGCTCGGCAAGATGGCTGATTTCACGAACAAGATCCACAGCGGCGCATGGCGCGGCCATTCAGGCCTGCCGATCCGCAACGTCATCAATATCGGCATCGGCGGCTCTGACCTCGGGCCGGTCATGGCCTATGAAGCGCTGCGCCACTACAGCCGGCGCGACATGATTTTCCGCTTCATCTCGAACATCGACGGTACCGATTTCGCGGAAGCGACGCGAGATCTGAATCCTGAAGAAACGCTGTTCATCATCTGCTCGAAGACGTTCAAAACGTTGGAAACGCTGACCAACGCCCATACGGCCCGTCAATGGGTGCTGCGCAAGCTGGGCGACGAGCGGGCGGTGGCCCGGCATTTCGTCGCCGTCTCGACCAATACCGAAGGGGTCGCCAAATTCGGCATCGACACCGAACAGATGTTCGGCATGTGGGATTGGGACGGCGGCCGCTATTCAATGGATTCGGCGATAGGCCTATCCACCATGCTCGCCGTCGGGGCGGAAAATTTCCAGGCGATGCTGTCGGGCTTCCATGACATGGACCAGCATTTTCGCACTGCACGGTTCGATCAGAACCTGCCGGCTCTGATGGGTCTGCTCGCGGTCTGGTACAACAATTTCTTCGAAGCGCAGACGGTCGCGGTGCTTCCCTACGAGCAATATCTGAAGCGTTTTCCCGCCTATCTCCAGCAACTGACGATGGAGAGCAATGGCAAGCACGTCACGCTTGGCGGCACGAAAGTCGACTACCAAACAGGGCCGATCTATTGGGGCGAACCTGGCACCAACGGGCAGCACTCTTTCTACCAACTCATTCATCAAGGCACCAAGCTCGTTCCGTGCGACTTCATCGGGTTTTGCCAGGCATTGAATCCGCTGGGACGCCACCACGATCTCCTGATGGCAAATCTCTTCGCACAGACCGAGGCGCTGGCTTTCGGCATAACGGAAGGGGAAGTCCGAGCGGAAGGGACGCCGGATTGGCTGGTTCCGCACCGCACCTTCGAAGGCAACCGCCCTACCAATACGTTGCTTGCCGAGCGCCTGACGCCAAAGATACTAGGCAGCCTGGTGGCGCTCTACGAGCACAGCGTCTTCACGCAAGGCGTCATCTGGAGCATCGACTCGTTTGACCAATGGGGCGTTGAGCTGGGCAAGGCGCTGGCCGAGAAAACAATCCCTGAACTGGAAGTTTCCGCGACCCCAAATCTTCAACATGACAGCTCGACCAATGCTTTGATCGAGCGCTATCGCCGGATCAAGAAGCACTGAATCGACAGCCGGACCGCAAGACTCCGATCGGAAAAAATATGGTACAGGCGCAACTCGACCAGCTTTGCATCAACACGCTGCGGATGCTTTCCATCGACGCGGTCCAGAAGGCAAATTCCGGCCATCCCGGAACGCCGCTGGATGCCGCGCCAGTCGCCTACTGCCTGTGGCAACACTTCCTGCGCTATGATGCAGCCGATCCCGACTGGCCGAACCGCGACCGTTTCGTGCTGTCGGCCGGTCACGCCTGCGCTCTGCTCTACAGCCTGCTTCATGTGTGCGGCGTCAAGGCAAAAGGGCCGGCCTATCCATCGAGCGACCGGCTGGCCGTGACGTTGGACGATCTCAAGTCGTTCCGCCAGGCAGGCAGCCATTGCACTGGACATCCCGAATTTGCCTGGACCTCGGGCGTGGAAACGACCACGGGGCCACTCGGACAAGGTGCCGCCACAAGCGTCGGCATGGCAATTGCTGAACGGTGGCTGGCGGCCACCTACAATCGACCCGATTATGATCTGTTCTCGCACACTGTCTATGCGCTGTGCAGCGACGGCGACATGATGGAGGGGCTCAGCAACGAGGCGGCATCGCTGGCTGGACACCTCAAATTGTCGAACCTCTGCTGGATTTATGACGACAATCACATCACCATCGAGGGGCCGACTGGCCTTACCTTCACCGAAGACGTGGCAACCCGCTTCCTTGCGTACGGATGGCATGTCGAGCGGGTAAGCGATGCAAACGATCTGGTGTTGCTGGGCAAGGCGTATCAGATGTTCATCGATACGCATGACCGCCCCACGCTGATCATCGTTCAAAGTCATATCGGTTATGGCGCGCCGCACAAGCATGACACCAGCAAAGCGCATGGCGAGCCCCTGGGCGCCGAAGAAGTTCGGCTGACGAAGGAATTCTACGGCTGGGATCCGGACGCCGATTTCAAAGTTCCGGACGGGGTCGTGGCGCATTTCCGCTCACATATGGGCAAGCGTGGGGACGCCGCTCATGCCGCCTGGCGAAAATTGTTTGCTGCCTATCGCAAACAATATCCTGACTTGGCCGAACAGATCGATCAGATGCAGCGACGTGAAGTTGCTCCCGGGTGGGACGCCACGTTGCCCGCCTTCTCAGCCGACGCGAAAGGCCTCGCGACACGTGAATCGTCCGGCCAGGTGTTGAACGCTATTGCGGAACATTTGCCATGGCTGCTGGGTGGCGCGGCAGACCTGTCGCCGTCAACCAAGACGAACCTCGAATTCGATTTCGCCGGCAACTTTCAGGCGCCCGAGGGTGACCAGGCCGTCAGCTACCGCGGGCGGAATTTCCACTTTGGCCTGCGCGAACATGCCATGTGCGCCATCGGCAACGGCATGAGCCTGTCGAAGCTGCGGCCGTTCGTCTCCAGCTTCCTGATCTTCACCGACTATTGCCGCGCGGCGCTGCGGCTGAGCTCGATGATGGAACTCCCGCTCATCTCCATCTGGACCCACGATTCCATCAGTCTCGGCGAGGACGGGCCAACCCACCAGCCCATCGAGCAGCTTGCCTCGTTCCGCGCCATGCCCGGCATGATCGTGCTGCGCCCGGCGGATGCGAATGAGGTCATGGAGGCATGGAAGGTCATCATTCATCTCAAGGACAGGCCCGTCTGCCTCGTACTGACGCGACAGCCGGTGCCGACGCTCGATCGCTCGACCTACGCAAACGCAGGCGGCGTGGCACGGGGCGCTTATGTACTGGCCGATGCTCCCGACGCCCGACCCGACGTCCTGCTGCTGGCGACCGGCAGCGAAGTCGCGCTGTGCGTGACGGGCTATGAACAGCTGAAGGCCGAGGGCATCAAGGCACGCGTCGTCAGCATGCCGTCATGGGAATTGTTTGAAAGCCAACCAAAGGAGTATCGCGACACCGTCCTGCCGCCAACGATAACCGCCCGCGTGGCAGTGGAGGAAGCATCCGGTTTCGGATGGGAACGGTATACCGGCTTCGACGGCGCCATCCTGGCTCTGCATAGCTTCGGCCTGTCCGCTCCATCAAAGGTCGTCGCAAAACACTTCGGATTCGAGCCCGCACACGTCGTTGCGGCTGCCAAGGCGCAAATTGCGGGCATTCAAGCTCCAGGCAGTGCGGCTTTCACCAAATGAGGCAATCAGCACGATCATGAACATCAGTCCATTGGCCGGAAAGCCGCCCCCGCCCGACCTGCTGGTCAATGTCCCCAGGCTTGTCACGGCCTACTATAGCCAAGCGCCGGACCTTGCCGACCCGTTGCAGCGCGTGGCATTCGGGACGTCCGGGCACCGCGGGTCTGCAGTCGAAAGAACGTTCAACGAAGCACATGTTCTGGCAATCAGCCAGGCCATCTGTCTGTACCGCAAGCTACGGGGCATCGACGGCCCGATCTTCATCGGCATCGATACACATGCGCTGTCGGAACCGGCGTTTGCGAGCGCACTGGAAGTGCTGGCCGCGAACGGGGCGGAGGTGATGATGGCGGCCGGTGGCGAGTATACGCCCACCCCTGCCGTCTCTCACGCAATCCTCATCTACAACAAAGGCCGCAAGACCGGGCTTGCCGATGGCATCGTCATCACGCCGTCGCACAACCCACCCGGCGACGGAGGTTTCAAGTACAACCCGCCCAATGGCGGGCCGGCGGATACCGATGTCACCGGCTGGATCGAACAACAGGCCAATGAGCTGCTTGGCAACGGCCTGAAAGGCGTGCGGCGGATGCCGTTCGAGAAGGCCCTCCATGCGCCTACAGTCCATGCCCACGATTTCCTGAACGCTTACGTGAACGATCTCGGCAATGTCATCGACATGGACGCCATTCGGGGAGCGCATGTTCGCATGGGCGTCGACCCGCTCGGCGGCGCGGGAGTCCACTACTGGCCCGCCATAGCCGACCGCTATAAACTCGACCTGACCATCGTCAATCCCCACGTCGATCCCACTTTTCGTTTCATGACGGTTGATTGGGATGGCCAGATCCGCATGGACCCGTCTTCAGCTTATGCCATGCAAGGCCTTATCAGCCTGAAGGATCAATTCGACATCGCTTTCGCATGCGACACCGATCACGACCGGCACGGCATCGTCACGCGCAGTGCCGGGCTGCTGCCGGCCAATCATTACTTGTCGGTGGCGATTGATTACCTGTTCCAGCATCGCCCTGAATGGCGCAAGGACACCGCTGTGGGAAAAACGGTGGTGAGCAGCCAGATGATTGATCGCGTCAGCGCCAGGCTGAAGCGCAGACTGTATGAAGTGCCGGTCGGGTTCAAATGGTTCGCCGAGGGCCTTCAGGACGGCTCGATGGGCTTTTGCGGCGAGGAAAGCGCTGGTGCGACGTTCATGCGCCGCAACGGCGCCGTCTGGACGACCGACAAGGATGGCATCGTGCCGGCGTTGCTGTCGGCCGAGATCATGGCAAGGATGGGTCGCGATCCCGGCGAGGTCTATCGCGACCTGACGAAGGCATTGGGCGAACCGGTCGCCGACCGGCTCCAGGCAACGGCAACCCCAGCACAAAAAGAGAAACTGTCGAAGCTCTCGCCGCATGAGATCACGTCGAAGATCTTGGCTGGCGAACCGATCCGGTCGGTGCTCAGCCGGGCACCGGGCAACAATGCCGAAATCGGCGGCGTCAAGGTGGCCACGGAAAACGGCTGGTTCGCCGCGCGCCCGTCAGGTACCGAGGATATCTACAAGATCTACGCTGAGAGTTTTCGCGGACAGGACCACCTGCGCGCCATCCTGGCCGAGGCGCAGACGACCGTCGACCATGCGCTCGGGGCAACCAAAGGAAGCTGAACCGGCTGCACGGCTTGTGATGACCCATGCTTACGTCCCGAGGAGATGCTCCCCGGGGTAAACGATCGTTCCATCATGGCGCACGACAGCGCCTGGGGTCAGGCTGGCCTCCTCGACATGACCGGCCCCTAGGATATGCATGACCCGTTCGCCTTCTCCGAGCAGGTAGTCGGAAATGATGCGGCGGTGGCAGCGCCACCAGACGGCTTCCGCGCACATGATTGCGCAGCGATGCCGGCTGCCGAGCTCTCGCAGTTGCGCCAAGCCTTTGGCGAACGGCTCGGTCAGCGCATAGTCTGCGTAGTTGCGAAAACCACGTACGCGCCAATAGCTATTGGGGGAAGGTTCCGCCCCCCGCGCCTTGCCCCGCAAGCCGCCAAGCGCAGCGACATGCTTATAGCCGATCTGCCACGGCGCCAACGCTCCCGGAAGGCTGTCTTCGTTAAACTGCGGATTGGTGCGCGAGCGCGGCATCGACCTCACATCGACAACGAAATCGACACGAGACTCCCTAAGCAGTTCGGCGAACTCGACGATCGTACGCGTGGAATGGCCTATGGTGAAGAAGCTGTTCGTTTCGATTCCAATCTGACGGCGCACGGCGACCTTGGCCACCTCGACGCGGATTGTAGCCTGTTTATCGCGCAGATCAAAAAAGACCCCTGCATCGGGAAGCGATCGCTGGAACCGAATTCGCGTGCAAAGGTTGAGTGGTGGATCATCGCCATTCGATTGCGCCATCCAGGTGCAGAATGGCGTCTCGCGCGAGAATCCCTGTCACCCTTGGTCGAGCCACATGGCTCGAGTCAGCGTTACGTGAGCTGGAATTCGGAAGCCAGGGGGGGGGCAGCGGCACGATCGTTCGTGTGCACAGACTGACGCCGATGACCGGCGTGCCGAACGCAACCACGGATGAGCGCTATAGACGGCGTCGGAGATTAGGAGATAGAGCGCCCCTTGCCACCATGCTCGCCCCAAGGGCGGCACAAGGCGAAGAAGCCCATCACCACGCCCACAGTACCGCAGCATGGATCCAGGGTTTGGTTGCAGCGGCTAGGCATCAGCCGCGATCATCTTGTCCGGCACCGAGATGGTCTACATGATGCGCTCGCCGATGTAGTTTCCCTTCTCCGACGTGGTCCGCTCCGACTTCGGCGGGGGCGAAGTGAAGTCTGCGGCATTCCTTGCGTGCCTTGTCCGCTGGCCGACGAACGGGCGGGCGAGCGTCGGCACGTATCCTGACGAGACCCCCTTCGGCCACGGGACGGCTACGAGGATGTCCGCCATGTCGCCGTCCGCCGTAGCGTAGTGCACAGGTTGCCGGAGACGGAGGACTGCCGCCGCTGGCAGCAGGGACTCGTCATTTCGTCCGTGCGGCATCGCGATTCCGCCGCCGATGTATGTCGGCCCGCGGCGCTCCCGCCGCAGCAGGGCAGCCAACACGGCTTCCCGGCTTGCCCGCCCCTTTCGGCGAGCAGACCCGAGAGGCCAGAGCGCCTCGCGCTTCGTAGCGGGATGGACAGAGGATGATGTCCGGGCGACCTCCCCAAGCGCCCACGTTCCCCGCTCCGCCGAAGTGGCGGCGTTTCGGGCGGGATCGATCAGGGTCGGCGGGACCGGCATCGCATTGGCCGGTCTCACTGCAGCACCTGGGCCCGGCTTGCTCGTCCGCCGGGCCTCGTCCCCGACGCGCAGTGATCCGCAATCGCGGCAGGAGTGACGGTCGACGAGATGCACCAGGGGCAGCGGACTGCGGCGCGGGGCAAGAGGCTATTGCAGGAGAGGCACACCTGCCTCGTTCGGACTGTTCTCATGACACGCTCCATCGATGCGGCGCTCGGCGCCAAACCGCTTTGCCTGGAATGCTCCGGAGCAGGTTAGGTGCGGGATTCAGGGTCAAAGAGTTTGCTCCGGGAAAGGACGCGACCTTCCCGGCAAGCCTCGAAATCCTGATGAACGTCTCCATGCACATGCTGTCCTGCCTACTTCATCCCGACTTCAACTGCGGGAATGCGCCACCGATGCCCCTCAGAGCATCGCGAACGCGGTCACCATCAGGCCGAGAAGACCTACGGCTATGATGGTCTTTGTGATCGTGTCCATGTCAGGCCCTCCGGGGAATATAGGATTCCGCCACGATTACCGGGCTCTCGCCCAGGTAGTCCGCCATTGGGAGAGGTTTGGCTCCTTCTGGACTGAAAAGACCCTCAACCACCCGCGGGATGTGGTTGCGCGAAATGCCAATGTCCTCGAGTTGCCTGTTGTCCAGTCGCGAGAGTTCGTTGATCGCGCGGCTCCGCTGCCATTGGCGGATGGCACGAAGGAACAGCTGCCGCACTGTGGTTCTGGACTTGCGTTCGGACCCGCGTTCTGATGCCGATGGATAAGTGCGGTCGATTTTGGACATGTTGGTCTCTCCGCCGAAGTAGCCCGCGGCCGCACATGGCGGAACCTCATGCGAGCTTGGTCATGGACATGCCGACAAGCCGGCCGCTGAACGACCGGATACGATGTCGGACTGGGTGGGATTTGTTCCCGAGACGGCGGGCGGGCGCGCCCTTGCCGCTCGGGCTAGGAACGCGTCAGGAGGAACGCCGAAACGACCAGAAACTTCTTGTGACGACCTGCGATTACCATGCATCGTAGATGGGGCTCCTACACGGAAATTCAATCGAAGCGCGCCGCGTGCGGCCTTTGGACGCGAAACGGCCGGTATCGGCCAGCCATCTTGGACTTCTGCATCCGACGTTCCCATAATGAGGTCATGAACACACCTCCTCCAAGCTCCCTAACGTTCCGAAAGCGGCGCAAAACGCGCCGGTAACCCTGGCCGCGCGGGGAGTATCCGCCTGGCCAGGGGATCCTGCAGCTTCATCGTTTTCGCACGAAGCGCGCTGCCGGCCGTCGACCGGGGGCCGCACAGTGCTTGCCAGCAAGGAGACAAGGAATGGCAAAGAGGAAGGGCAACCGCGAAACCCGCAAACCGAAGCAGGACAAGGAGGTCAAGGGTCAGGCGGCGACTTCGGTGTCGGCGATCGTTGCGGGCCCAAATTTGGCCGGTCGTCGCCGCTGACGCTCGTAATGACTGCGGCGGCATCACTTATCCGGTGCCGCCGCAGCGTGTTCGACGCATGTCCGCAAGCCTGCCTCACCTCTGACCTCGAAGGGATGCCGGTCTTCCCTGCGGTCCTGGCACGGAAACGTGCTGCCCGGGCAATGAGCATCAGGTGACCGTGACGAAGGCGGCGACCAGCAGTTCGCGGGCTCCGACGCGGGAACCGAGCGCCGACGAGAAGACGATTGAGCAAGCGCGGTCGCGCCCGTTCCCCAGCCGAGGCCAAGTGTAGGTACGTGGATTCGCTAGCAAAAGCTGCCGAATCGCAGTGTTGCGATGGCTCCGGCAAGGGTAAGCACCACTCCGATCAGAAGCAGGGGGGTCGGCAGGCAGCCCACGGCGGCAGGTCGGCGGCTTGGAGCATTCGATCACCTCCCCGCGCATGAGGAACTTGGCGAGCGCTTGCTCGACATGGATCCTAGGACGCCCTTCGAAATACACCTCGCTTCCAGTGCGGGTGCCGGCAGTGAGCGCAAGGAGCATCGCGCAGACCTACATCGCGCCGAGGCAGAGCACCCGGTCCTGCGTGCGCGGGCCCGGACCACTCGGTAGACGTAGCAGCCGATGGCGAAACGAGCATGAGCTGCTAGTCCATGATGGCCGCAAAGGATAGCGGCCGTCTCCCTCAGCAGCGCCTCGAAGCGGTTCTTGATAAAGGCGACCCATTTACGGCTCTGAGCGCTAGTCAGAGACCATGCCGTCGGTGCCAGTGTGCTTCGGCGTGATCAGGCGGGACCGATCGACACTGTCCTTCCGCTACAGCCAGATATCGCCAGTCCTTCGATTGGACTGTCGCTTCTTTCGTGCTTGCTTCGTTGATGCTGGCGTATCAGAAGGGGTCGGCATGGCCTTGAACGTTACCCTCCCATACGCGAGACCGCTTCATCCGGTTCACTTTCCATGTCAACGGAAAGACGTCGCGCCGGCCCAATCCACGCCAGATAGTCTCGATCCGGGTTTCCTTCCATCGTGAGATCGCCAGCATAGTAGGCCTCGTTCAGTGCGCCAACTCTCGAACCGACAACCATATACGCTGCAATTGCCGCGGCGCGCGAGCGAGCGCAGAATGCCAACCTGAGTGGCGCCGAATCTGTCGCCGCCCGCAAAGACAAAGCGGTCTTTGCCTGCGTAACCTCCTTGGGCACGACGCCCCCCGAATTGTTGGATCGCGACGCCTGTCGCGATCCCACGCTCCAGCTATGGCGCCACCGTGATGCGGCCCTTCATGTTGGGGTGGAAGCGGCAGAAATAGTTGACCGCTCCCGCGGCCTTCAATCTCAGGCTTCCGGACTTCTTCGGCGGGATCATCACATCCCAGCCACCCTTCACGGTGGCTGTGTGGGCAAACACGTCCTTGTTTACCCACTCGATCGTGTCGCCAACCTTCGCCTCGACGGTCACTGGCGAGAACACCAGCTTGTCGATGGTGACCTGGATGGTTTCGGCCTTCACCGGCGCGGCGACGATTGTTAGCGCCAGTGCAATCCACAGTTGCCGTTTCGGCATCATCAGCGCTGTTCTCATTTCAGCATGCCGGCGACATGTTCGGCATGTTGTTCATGGCCTTGGAATATCTTCAGGCCGGTCTCCAGCAGATCCTTGAGCTCGGCGTTGCTCGCAGAGGGAATCAGGAGCGTTTGGAGAGCGTCGTCGACCTGCTTGTGATAGGCTACCTCGTTGTCTACATAGGCCTTGTCGAAGGCCGCTCCCTTGAGCTTGGCGAGCTTGGCCCGCTCCTCCGCGGCGGCTTTGGTCAGCGCCTTGCTGGTGGCGTTGTCTTCCGGCGTCACCTTGAGTTTCTTGACCAGGTCGAGCGCTTGGACATTCACCGCCTCATGGTCGCGGACCATGTCCTTGGCAAAGGCGAGCACCTCCTTGTTCTTCGACTTCTTGAGCGCTTGCTTGGCCGCCTCGACATCGATCACGCCGGCTGTATAGGCGATGTGGGCGATCTGCGGGTCGGTTGGTTTGTCGGCGGCTTGCGCAAGCGGGGCAGTGCCAAGCAGCAGCAAGGCGGCCAGAGCGGCGGTGTGACGAATAAGCATGACATCTCCTTCGCCCGGATGCGGGGATCGCCTCGGGCTTCGTTTCCGGTTGACGCATCATTGGATGCAGCGCGGCGGCAAACGTTCCCGCGAAAATCCGCCAAATCAGAAAATGGGTCAGCCTTCCAGGCCGAGCCGCTTCATCACGGCAGCGGTCAACCGTTCGCAGCGCCGGCCAGCGAAGGGGAAGGCGTCGAGCAGCACCGGCCCGATCTGGTCATCCAGCGCCTTGCGCAGCAGGGCGCGAGCGCGATGCAGGCGGGTCTTGACGGTTTCGGGCCGCACGCCGAGTAGTTCTGAAGTCTCTTCAATGCTCAGGCCCTCGATCACCCGCGCCACGAACACCATCCTGTAGAGATCTGGAAGGCTGTCGGTCGCCCGTTCGACAAGGGCCAGGATTTGCCGTTGCGCCATTGTCCGCTCCGGATCATCGCTGGGGTTGAGGGGAAACTGGATAATCTCGGCCTGCGGGTTCTCGGGCATCGCCACCGATCGCCATCTTTTACGCAACCGGCCGAGCGCTTCGTTGATGACGATGCGCGACAGCCACGTGCCGAGCGAGGCATCGCCGCGAAAACTGCCGAGATGGGCAAAGGCCCTGACATAGGCCTCCTGGACGATGTCCTCGGCCTCGCTGTCATTGCGCACCTCGCCGCGCGCGATGCGGTAAAGCCGCTGGTTATGCGTCTTGATGATGGTGCGAAAGGCAGCGCCGTCGCGCGCCAGGGCTCGCTGCGTCAATTCCAGGTCGCCAGAGGCAGCGATGATTTCGGTCGCGTCTCGCCGAACGTACGACATGAGCAGTCTCCTTGCCCTTCAAGAGATTGGTCTCGACAACAAGGTTCCTGAAAATTCGTCACACCGGAATCGACGACAGGAATTCGCGCCTCAGATCGATGTTCGTCTCGAAAACGCCGAGCATGCGTTTGGTGACCATGCGGGTGCCGTGCGCGTGGACGCCGCGCGATGTCATGCAGCCATGCTCGGCCACAAGCACGACGGCCACTCCACCCGGCTGCAGGGCATCCTCGATCGCGCAAGCGATATCATCCGTGAGCCGCTCCTGTACCTGCAAGCGGCGAGCGCAAGCCTCGACGACCCTTGCCAATTTGGAGATGCCCACCACGCGGTTGAGGGGCATGTAGGCGATGTACGCCTTGCCGTGGATTGCGGCCATGTGGTGCTCGCAGAAAGAATGAAACGCTATGTCGTGCAGTTCGACCGCCTGGTTATAGCCGCCGATTTCATCGAACGTCCGTTCGAGCAGTCTCACAGGATCTTGCCGATAGCCGGCAAACCACTCTTCATAGGCACGAATGACACGCGCAGGAGTATCGATAAGACCGGGTCGGGCCGGATCGTCGCCGGCCCAAGAGATCAGCGTCCTGACCGCGGCCTCAGCATCGAAGCGCGTCGGCCGGACGCGGCCGACTGCTCTGGGTTGGCCGTCTCCCACTGAATTTCCTTCGGCGGAGGCCGACACGCCATCTTCGGTGTCGTTCAGAATTTGCGAATGCAGGTCCATCGGTCTCTCCAGTTCCACGCTCGAAACCATTGGATGCGGCTGGCGAGGATTGGTTCCCGACTGGCACGACACCCAGGAGGAAGGTTCCCATCCGTGGCGAACCACGGGAACTTTTCGAAAAGCGCTGCATCCAATTTCATGTCTGGCGCATGGTCGACGCACGCCGTCAGGATCGTGAAGGAGAACCAAGATGGCATCGAAACAGCCCGCGGAAACCGACCCTGACCTCGCTGTTGGTGTGTTCATCGTGGCAATCGCGATAATGCCGATGCCGCCGGTCAGCTGGTGGTCCTGGTACGCGTCGGCGACCATTTGCTGGCGGTCGACGGCACATGCACCCACTGCAAAGTCTCGCTGGCGTGCGGAGTATTCATTTGCACCAGGGCCTATATCGGTCTTCAGATCGGCGAAGGGCTCCAGCCTGCGCAACGTTCCGGCCGTGGCCACAGGGCGGCCCCTATCCGGGTCAGGACGCGATCCGCGGCCGCCCGGTGGCTGTCGCGACGACGATGGCTTCGACGAAACTGCGCTCGCCCTCGATTGTGGCAACCCTTATGTCCCGTGAGATCTCGATCCGAGCCTGATCGGTCCCGGCGCGCTCGGCGAGACCTGCCGCCAGAGCGCGAATGTGGGCTTCGGCGGCGGCCATTGCTTCGTCCTCGGTGTCAAAATCGTCCAGCCGCAGGCCGGAATTGAGACGGAAAAGCCCGATCTCCGGCTGGCTGACGCGGGCTTCCGCTGACATCCGTACCTGCCCGACCACCGCGCCTAGCGCATTGGCGACGTCGGCGTGTTCGGCGATCTTGCACGCATTGCCGAGGATCGGCGGCAGCCCCGCGTAGTGAAGCGATGCCGAAGCGCCGAGGCCGATCACCGGCCGGTCGAGTGCGATCGACAGCTGCGCCATGCCGCCTCGTCGGCCAACGGCACGCTGAACCAGCGGATTGGCAACAGAGACGCCGCCATCCAGCCCGTCCTCGGCAAAGACTGTTTCAAGAATGGCTTCTGCAGAACGCCGGGTGACGGCGATGAGGACCATCTCGGAAAATGCTTCCGCTCCTTTGGCGACACGATGCCCTTGGCCGTCGCGCTTGCGTGCGAACAATTCGGCGCCCAGTCGAGCCGCGACAGGATCCCAGTTGCCCTGCCGGCCGAGCACATGGGCCGCATCGGATGGCGTGAAGCCCGCAATATGCACCAGACCACGCGCGACCAGGCGATTGAGCGTTGCGACCTGTGATGTCGATACGAGCAGCCGATCGAGCGCGGCGGGAATTGCCGAAATGTGGGCATAGAGCCGCGCCTCGGTAACGGTCAGGCCCGCAGCCAGACGCTCGGGGACACCTGTGCACAACGCGAAGCGGCCGTCCAGCCGGCTGGTGTTGGGGCTGAGCAATTGCCGCTTGAGGCCATTATGGATGGCATCGCCGTGCTTCACCGCGGCGAGCGCCAGTGGCACGAGTCGACGGGGGCCGAGCACGATCGTCGAAGTCAGCGACCGCTCATGGAGCGAGACTTCCGAATCTCCCCCGAGGCCAAAGGTGCGCATGGCGACGGCTTCCACCATGGTTCGCATTCCGCCGACGGTAGCGCCTTCCGGGTCGAGCCGCAGGCGACCGCCGTCCAGAACGGCGATGTCGGTGGTGGTGCCGCCGATGTCGGACACCACTCCGTCATCAATACCGGTCATGTACCGGGCTCCAACCAGGCTGGCCGCTGGTCCTGACAGGATGGTCTCGATCGGCCGGGCGCGGGCGAATTCTGCGGTGATAAGCGCGCCGTCGCCGCGCACGACCATGAGCGGAGCGACGATCCCGCGTCTTGCCAGAAAGCCTTCGGTGGCGTCGACAAGACGATCAATCATCGAGATCAACCGGGCGTTGAGAAGCGTGGTCATCGCCCGTCGCGGGCCGCCGAGTTTAGACGACAGCTCATGCGAACAGGTCACCGGAAGCCCGGTACGCTCGCGAATGACGTCACGTACCGCGACCTCATGCTCGGGATTGCGAACCGCAAAATAGGAGGCCACGGCGATGCCTGAAACCGTGTCGGCGAGAGACGGCAGCGCGGCCACGAGAGCGTCCAGCACCAGCGGACGCGGATCGCCATGGACGTCATGTCCGCCCGGACAAAAGATCACGGGATCGGAGCCGAGAGCCTTTGACAATCCGTTCCGGTCAAGGTCGGCTTCGGCGAAACCGATCATCACCAGCGCGACCCGTCCGCCCTGCCCTTCGACGAGGGCGTTGGTCGCGAGCGTGGTCGACATGGAGACGAGCTTGATCGCGCCGGGTTCGATGGCAGCCTCGGATAAAACAGCGTCGACGGCACCGGCGATGCCCTCGGCAAGATCGTGCCGTGTGGTCAGCGATTTGGCCTTGGCCACGATGCCTGTAGATTCTGACCACAGCACGGCATCGGTATACGTGCCGCCGGTGTCGACGCCCAGATACAGGGGCGACGGCTGGTGGGTATATGCGTTCATCTTGATCAGTCGCCTAGCCCGGGTTCGGGTGAAAAATATTTCGCGAGCTTGTTTGCTTCGCCGTCGAACGCCTTGGCGTCGGCGGGTGGATCACGCTTGACCGCAATATTAGGCCACGCAGACGCATACTCGGCGTTCAGCGCGAGCCAATCGTCGAGACCAGGCACGGTATCGGGAAAAATGGCTTTCGCCGGGCATTCTGGCTCGCAGACGCCGCAGTCGATGCATTCATCGGGATGGATGACGAGCATGTTCTCGCCTTCATAGAAACAATCCACGGGACAGACTTCCACGCAGTCCATGTATTTGCATCTGATGCAATTGTCGGTGACCACGAACGTCATGAGGCGTTTCTCAGCCATGGCCGGTCAGGGCGACAGAACAATAACAGCTTCAGACTTTCGGCGACATGGGCGGCCTTCAGCCAACACAGTCCCGCAGTCTCCCTGTCCAGCAATTCGTCGCAACTTTCGCCAAACAAGGCGAGGCACCGGCCGAGCAGACCGATCTCCAACCCACCCATGTGCTTGCGGACCGCGACGAGACTTCCCTTGTAGAATCCGCTGGTCAGGATGACCGAGGACCAAAATTCGTACATCTTCGCCAGATGCGTTTCGCAATCACCGGCAACGACGCGCTCGAAAATCGGCCTGAGATCCGCGTCGGCGCGGATCTTGTCGTAGAAGGAGTCGACGAGTTGTCGAATCTGCTCGTCGGAAATCGGGGCTGTCTGTGTCAAGGGCATGCTCTGGTCCAGCGCTTATCCGGCCCTTCAGACCACACCGTAGGTCATATCGAGGGGAATGCGGTGATCATCGATAGCCCGCACGCCAGCGGTGTTTTCAGCCAGGATGAGCGTGGCTTTGCGCTCCTGCTCGGACAGGTAAGCTCCCGAGAACGTAACTACGCCGTTGGTCACGGTCACGTCCGACCTTCCGGTCGAGGGCCATGATTCGGATCGCAAGGCTTCAATAATCTCCAGCCTGATGCTGCTGTCGTCCTGCGACACCGGAGCGCGCCAACGTTTCCTGGCGACGACCAGCGCCCGCACCAGATCGGCACGACTGACGACCCCCACAATCTGTCCGTCGCGCAGCACCGGAACACGCTTGATCCGATTGTGTTCAAGCAGGGTTGCGATCTCGACGACTGGCGTGCTCTCGACCACAGTCGCAACCTCCTTTGTCATGACGTCGGTCACATGCTCGGAATGAGACTTGACATAGCCTTCCGCAAGGGCGGCGTTGTTGGCGAAAAGCCGAAGCCACCAGGAACGATGTTGCGGGGCTGTACCGATCTCTGCCCGGCGGATCAGGTCTCCTTCACTGACGATGCCCAGCAGCGCACCTCGATCAATCACCGGCACGGCGCTGATCCCGTACGACAGGAGAATATCGCCGACCTCATCCACCGTACTGTCAGGCCCTATCGCAATAACAGGTGACGTCATGACGTCCTTGGCGGTCAGCATTTCGTTCTCCTTGACCTGTCTGCGGGCGGCAGAACCGGCGGCAAGGTCGTTCCAGAGACTTGCCCGTTGCCAGCATGGAGGTGGATCGCGCGATAGAACTCCCTCGCATGGAAAGCATAGGCTTCCAGATTGGTCGGATCGCCAGCGAACAGCCCCATATCCTCGGCTTTCCGGAAGAACCAGTGAGCGGGCAAACCGGGTTCGAGCGCCTTCACGGCAACAGCCGCAAGCAATGGCAGGCCTTCGTCCGCATCGTCGTCCATCAGTTGTTCGAGCACATCCCGAATCACCCCTGTTGCGTCTGAACCAACTATGCTCTCGGCCAGTCTTGCATAGGTGATCGGCAGCCGGGTCTGTGCTTGCAGGAGCAGTTCCTCTCGGAGCCGTCTTTTGAGAGCACTGCCATCTACGAGAGCAATTGGAATGCGGCCATCTACATCGAGGCTGGCAGATACCATTTGCCCTACTACATGACACTGGATGTCCCTGCCGGAAAGTATTCTGCCGAAATCGTGTTCAAGCCTGTCCATTATTGTCATCGTCGAGCCCAGGTGCCCCTCGCGCGACAACGCCAAGAACTCCCGTGGCGTTTAGACCTGCTGGCTGGCACCGAATGTGTCAATTTCGTTACGCGCGAGCTTCACTCGTCCTTACCTACAAGACAAACGAAATTTATTGCCGCTTTAGCACAATTATTTTGCATCAGAATTTCGATTGCAGCGCGTGGCACAGCCCTTCCCTTTTCGGAATCGATATGCATCTCTGATGGGCCGAAGCCATCGCGCCCTCGATTGTCCCGGCTCTTAGCAAGCGGTGATTTCGGCCCCGAACGCGGTAACAGGAGATTATGATGATCACTGGTGCTCAATGCCGTGCCGCTCGCGCGCTGGTCGAATGGACCCGTGACAAGCTCTCAAGCAATTCAGGTGTGGATGCGTTGGTCATCGAGGAATTCGAGCGCCGGATCAACCTTCCCGACCAGGATATCTGCGACACGCTGCAAACCGCGCTTGAAAACGCCGGCGCCGTTTTCATCGCGGAAAACGGCGGCGGTGTCGGCGTTCGCCTGAAACTCAACCGCTCCGAAGTCAGACGAATTGGCGTCCTGGAAAATGAAGGCGGCATCGTCGGAACGGACGCCGTTCCATAGGTCTTCTGAGCCGATGGTTCCACGTTCACAGTCCGCTGCTGGGCAGTTCAGATCCCGCTTGGCTGCGCAGGCGCGAGGAAGGAAGCCCTTCATGACGGTTATCTGGGACGATCTCACCGAGGACGAGCAAACGGCGCTCAAACGAATGAACCGCGGACCCTACCCTTCTTTATCGAAAGCCTTGGCCGAACGCCTTGTCTTCCTCGGACTGGCGGAAGAAAGACCGGGCGGGACCGGGATAAACAGGGCCGGACGAGAACTGGTGATAGCCACCTTGCTTGGCGCCCGCCACGACTAGGCGTGCGTCAAACGGATTGGATAGCAACTGACGGCAGGGGCCGCTGACGGCATGCCGGAAGCAGCCGAACGCCACCTTTCTTGAGAGTCCGCACCGAGCGCTCCCATCCACATGGCGCTCGGATCCTTGATCGATGTCAGCGACCTCGCAAACTGCTTCTGCCTCCAACTGAGTGGTCATCGCGCGGCGCGGACAGGTGTTCTGGGAACCCGCCAATCAATGCCTTGCCCAATGTCACCGGAGAACCATAATGGGCGGAGCCAGGCAGTGGTTGTCTCCGAAGACTTTGGGCTCCAATAGATGACAGACGACACAGCGCTGATACTGATGATCGTCCTGCCTTTCGTAGGCAGCCTTGCCGCTCTCATGCTCCCGACAAAGGCTCGCAACGCCGCAGCTGTCCTCGCCGCCGCCGCGTCGTTTACCTGTCTGGGTTTGGCGGTCATGTTTTATCCCTCGGTACTCGGTCCAGGTGTGGTGCGTAGCGATATCGAATGGCTTCCGACGCTTGGCCTTGATTTCACTTTGCGAATGGATGGATTTGCCTGGCTGTTCGCCATGCTCATAAGCGGCATCGGCTTCCTCGTCGTCATTTATGCGCGCTACTACATGGCCCCGGAAGACCCGGTTCCGCGGTTCTTTTCGTTCTTTCTCGCGTTCATGGGATCGATGCTCGGGGTCGTCATTTCCGGAAACTTGATCCTGCTGGTCGTATTCTGGGAACTGACCAGCATCTTTTCCTTCCTGCTGATTGGCTATTGGCACCACAACGCCAGTGCCCGCGACGGCGCCCGCATGGCGCTGACGATTACCGGCATCGGCGGCATCGGTCTGTTGGCCGGCTTCCTGCTGATTGGCCATGCCGTTGGCAGCTACGACCTCGATCGTGTTTTGGCGTCGGGCGACCTTATCCGCTCCCACGATCTCTATGTGCCCATCCTGGTTCTTGTGCTGCTCGGGGGGTTCACCAAGAGCGCGCAGTTTCCGTTTCACTTCTGGCTGCCCAACGCCATGGCCGCACCGACCCCGGTCTCGGCCTACCTGCACTCAGCGACCATGGTGAAGGCCGGCGTGTTCCTGTTGGCGCGCCTGTGGCCGGTGCTTGCGGGGACATACGAATGGTTTTGGATCGTCGGCTTCGCCGGCATGATGTCTTTCGTTTTGGGAGCTTATTTTGCGATCTTCCAGCGGGACATTAAGGGTTTGCTCGCCTACTCGACCATCAGCCATCTCGGTCTGATTACACTTCTGCTCAGCCTCGGTAGCCCGCTGGGTGCCGTCGCTGCCATCTTCCACATGATGAACCACGCCACGTTCAAAGCCTCGTTGTTCATGGCCGCCGGTATCATCGACCATGAGACCGGAACGCGCGACATGCAGCGGCTGGGCGGGCTTTTCCGTGTCATGCCCTACACCGCGACGCTCGCCATGGTGGCAAGCGCGGCCATGGCTGGCGTCCCCCTCCTCAACGGATTTCTCTCCAAGGAAATGTTCTTCGCCGAGGCGATCGAAACGCACGCCGATTCCATTCTCGATACCGCCGCGCCCTATGCTGCCGTCCTGGGCAGCGCTTTCGCTGTTGCCTACTCGGCACGGTTCATCCACAACGTGTTTTTCCGACCGCTGCCGGCTGAGCTGCCTCGCGAACCTCACGAACCGCCGTTTTTCATGCGGTTTCCGATCCAACTTCTTGTGCTTGCCTGCCTCCTGGTTGGGACCGTTCCCGGCCTGACCATCGGTCCGTTCCTCCACACCGCCGTCACCTCCGTCCTGGGACCCGCGACGCCACAGTACAGTCTGGCTATCTGGCACGGGTTCACAATTCCTCTGTTCATGAGCGTGTTGGCGCTTGCCGGTGGCGCAATCCTTTATCTGCTGCTGAAGGACTATCTGGCGCGCTGCGAGGACGGCCCTCCCTACTTCCGCCGTCTCAGGGGCCAGCGCGTCTTCGAGCGCGTGTTGGTGGTGGTTTCGTGGAGAGGTGCCCGCTTCCTGGAAAGGTTTCTCGGAACGCGTCGGCTCCAGCCGCAACTTCGCTTGCTGGTCGTCGTGGCCTTCATCGCCGCCGCTTGGCCGCTCTACAGGCTAGGTTTCGATCCTGGTCGGCTGACAGTCCAAGGCGTCGACGTCACCTTCGCCGGCATCTGGGCAGTCGGCGTCGTGTGCGCCCTTGGCGCCGCGTGGCAAGCCAAGTTCCACCGGCTGTTCGCCCTTGTCCTGCTCGGCGGAGCCGGACTTGTCACCTGCACCACCTTCGTCTGGTTTTCGGCGCCGGACCTCGCGCTCACTCAACTGCTCGTGGAGGTGGTGACCACGGTTCTCATCCTTCTGGGATTGCGCTGGTTGCCCAAGCGATCGGCAGACGTCGCCCCCGGCCTGGCCACGACTGGCGCAAGACTACGTCGCTACCGCGATCTGGCCATTGCGGTGGTGTGCGGGACCGGCATGACCATTATCGCCTATGCGGTTATGACACGAACCCCGCCCGTCACAATCGCCGACTTCTTCCTGAAAAAGGCCTATTCGGAAGGAGGCGGCAAGAACGTCGTCAACGTCATCCTGGTGGACTTCCGGGGTTTCGACACGTTCGGCGAGATCACGGTTCTCGGCATCGTCGCGTTGACGGTGTTCGCCCTGCTTCGCCGGTTCCGGCCGGCGCCCGACAATGTCGAATCCCCTGAACAGCAACGCGTCCAGAGGGCATTCGACGAAGCCAGGCCCGACCGTGAGGCGGGCGATACGGTGAGCGACTATTTGCTGATCCCGGCGGTGATCATGCAATGGCTGTTCCCGGTCATCATCGTGTTCGCCGCCTATCTGTTCATGCGCGGCCACGATCTCCCCGGCGGCGGCTTTGTCGCCGGAATCGCATTGGCCGCCGCCTTCATCTTGCAATATCTGGCGGCGGGCACACGCTGGGTTGAAGACAGGTTGCGGGTCCTGCCGGTGAACTGGATCGGCTTCGGCCTTCTCCTGGCGGCCCTCGTCGGGGCGGCCTCCTGGCTGTTCGGATACCCTTTCCTGACCTCGTATTCCCGTTATGTCGAATTGCCACTGATCGGTTCGGTGCCGGCGGCTACCGCGACCCTTTTCGATCTCGGCGTCTTTTGCCTCGTTCTCGGTGCGACCGTGCTGATGCTGATCGCTCTCGCCCACCAGTCCATCCGCCGACTGCGCGCATACCGGATCGTGGCGCAAAGCAACGAGGAAATCGCGTAGTGGAGCTTATCCTTGCCATCGGGATCGGCGTACTGACGGGGGCCGGCGTTTGGCTGTTACTTCGGCCGCGGACCTTTCAGGTCATCATCGGCCTGTCGCTCATCGGCTATGGGGTTAATCTGTTCATCTTCTCGATGGGCAGACTCAGGGTGAATACGCCGCCCGTTCTCGAATCCGGCGCGGTGGTCAACCCAGCGGACTACGCCGACCCCATCCCGCAGGCGCTTGTTTTGACCGCCATCGTCATCGGCTTCGCGACAACGGCCCTGTTCCTCGTGGTGCTGCTCGTATCGCGTGGCCTGACGGGCAGCGACCATGTCGACGGCAGGGAGCCCAATTGATGGAAACGGCAGGTCATCTCATGATCATGCCGATCGTCCTGCCGCTCGCGGCAGGGGCCGTGCTGCTGCTGCTGGACGAGCGTCGCCATGTCGTCAAGGCAGTGATCAGCATCGTCTCGGTGCTTGCGCTGGTGGTCATCGCCATAGCTCTGCTTCGCTCGGTCGACAATGCCTTTGCTTCGTCAGCAACCACCGGCGTCTATCTGCTCGGCAATTGGCCGGCGCCGTTCGGCATCGTGCTCGTGCTCGACAGGTTGTCCGCCCTGATGCTGGTTCTCACCAGCGTACTGGCGCTCGCTTCCCTGGCCTTCTCGCTGGCGCGCTGGCACAAGGCAGGGCCGCATTTCCACACGCTCTTCCAGTTTCTGCTCATGGGGCTGAACGGGGCGTTCCTCACCGGCGACCTGTTCAACCTGTTCGTCTTCTTCGAGGTGCTTCTGGCTGCATCCTATGGTCTCGTTCTGCATGGCTCGGGACCGCTCCGCGTCAAGGCGGGCCTGCACTACATTGCAGTCAATCTCGCTGCTTCGTCGCTGTTTCTGATCGGGGTCAGCCTGATCTACGGCGTGACCGGCACACTGAACATGGCAGATCTTGCGCAGCGAATCCCGGCGGTGCCGGCGGCGGATCGAATGCTGCTCGAAGCAGGCGCCGCCGTCCTCGGCGTCGCCTTCCTGGTCAAGGCGGGGATGTGGCCGCTGAGCTTCTGGCTGCCCGGCGCTTATTCGGCGGCAGCGGCCCCGGTCGCCGCGATCTTCGTGATCATGACCAAGGTCGGCTTCTATATCCTGCTGAGGCTTTCCCTGTTGCTGTTTGGCGTGGACGCCGGCGCCACAGCGGGCTTTGGCGACTCGTGGCTGCTGTTCGGCGGCATGGCCACCATCGCCTTCGGCGCTATCGGCGTGTTGGCGTCGCAGGCAGTGGGCCGGCTCGCCGGCTTCAGCATCCTGGTCTCATCCGGCACACTGCTGGCCGCGATCGGGATGGCCGATGCGAGAGTCACTGCCGGAGCCCTCTTCTACATGGTCAGTTCAACACTGACGATCGGCGCGTTCTTTCTCTTGATCGAACTCGTCGAGCGGGTGCAGGACCCAGCCGCGCATGTTCTATCGGTGACCATGGAAGCCTATCGCGACGACATGGAGGAGCCGGTGCCAGAGCAGGAGGAAGTCGGCGTTGCCATCCCCGGCACGCTGGCCGTTCTCGGCATCTGTTTCGCGGCATGCGGCCTCTTGCTCGCGGGCCTGCCACCGCTTTCGGGATTTGTCGGAAAGTTCGCGCTGCTGACCGCGATGGTGCGCCCCGATCCTGTGGCGGGTGGCGGCCTAATCGCGGGCTCGACATGGATCCTGGTCGCGTTGCTGATCCTGTCCGGCCTCTGCGCCCTGATCGGCACGATGCGCGCTGGCATCCAGATTTTCTGGGCGCCGATCGAAGGCACCGTCCCCCGCGTGCTGCTCCTGGAGATCGCGCCAGTAGCCTTCCTCCTGACGCTCTGCCTGTTGATGACGGTCCAGGGTGGACCGATGATGCGCTACATGGATGCGACCGCCCAATCGCTGCATTCGCCCGCGGACTACTTGCGAGATGTTCTGTCCATCCAGCCGATACCAGGGCCCAACGCGCCGAGGGACAAATGATCGCCCTTCTGCCTTATCCGCTGCTGACAGCTTCGCTGCTCGCGATGTGGATACTGCTCAATGGGCTGTCCATCGGCCAGGTGTTTCTCGGCGGCGTCATCGCTCTCGCAGCGTCCTTGGCCATGGCAGCGCTTCAGCCCGCTAAACCAAAAATACGACGCTGGGACCTGATCCCGCAATTGGTCCTGGTCGTCCTGGCGGACATTCTTCGCTCCAACATCGCCGTGGCGGAGATCATCCTGCAAGGCGGGCGGCATACGCGAACATCCGGATTCGTGATGATCCCGCTCGAACTGCGCGACCGGACTGGGTTGGCCGTACTCGCCTGCATCATCACCAGCACGCCCGGCACCGCCTGGGTCGAATATCACGCCGGCAGCGGCAGGCTTCGGATCCATGTTCTCGACCTGATCGACCAGCAGGCGTGGATCGACCTGATCAAGCAGCGTTATGAACGACGGTTGATGGAGATTTTCGAATGAGCGGCGTCATAATCGCATGGTCCGTCACCACCGCTCAATTGCTTCTGGTCGCCGCCATGGCATGTGCTCTGCTGCGCCTCGTTCGGGGGCCGCGCGCGCAGGACCGGATCCTGAGCTTCGATGCGCTCTATGTCGGCGCCATGCTTCTCCTGCTGACTTTCGGCATCCGTGCCGGCAGCACGGTCTATTTCGAGGCTGCCCTGGTGATCGCGCTGCTTGGCTTTGTCTCGACCGTGGCGCTGGCGAAATTCCTTATGCGCGGCGAGGTAATAGAATGACCCCTGTCGCCGACCTGCCGGTCTGGGCTGCTCTGCTCACGGGGTTCTTCTTGATCCTGGGGTCGACGCTGACCCTGCTCGGGTCGGTCGGGCTCCTGAGGTTCAGAAGCTTTTACGAACGAATTCACGCCCCGACGCTAGGGACCACCTGGGGCACGGGCGGTGTTCTGATCGCCTCGATCATCTTTCATTCCGTGCTTCAGTCGAAACCTCTCCTGCACGAGATACTGATCGCACTGTTCGTGACTGTCACGACACCCGTCTCGCTTATGCTGCTGGCGCGCGCGTCGCTTTACCGAGACCGCAGCGAAGGCAACGATGGCGTCCCGCCATTCGAGATGGCCGCAGAATCCCAAGACGAACAACCACGATCATCTGGCGCGTAGGCCACGATCAACTTCGGATCGGCGGCACCGCGAAAACATCCACGTCGACCGATCGCAGAATGCTTTCTGTCACGCTGCCCAGAAGTACCTTGATGAGACCCGAACGGCCATGCGTTCCGATCACCAGAAGGTCGGGCGCCACCTCCTTGATCGCCTCCATGATTGCTTCGACGGGGCCTGCTTCCTTGATACGCAGCGACCAGTTGTCGACGCCAAAGTCGTTCGCCTCCAGAAACGCGACCAGTTCCCTACCCGCCTGCAAACGTTCTGCCGCCACGTAGCGCGCTATCTCGTCCTTGCCTATTCCAGCATTGGACATTTTTCCCTTGGCGAACGCATCGAAACCATGGACCAGCGAAAGACTGGCGTCGCCTATGAGCCCGGTTTCCCTCGCCGTCCTGATTGCGCGTGCGGACGGCTCCGACATATCCACGGCGGCCATCACCTTTTTGTATGAATGTTCCACCTCAGCATTCACCATGAGGACCGGGCATGGTCCGGTACGGATCACGCGTTCGATGGTCGTTCCGACAAAAATATCGCGGAGCAACTGCTTGCGGTGCGCGCCCATGACAATGAGATCCGCCGAGCTCGCTGCGGCCGCTTTCAGGATGCCGTCGAACGGGTCGCCGGCGACAACCGTGGACCTGCAGCGGAGCCCCTGCAGTTCGGGGATCGAGGCCATTTGTTCTTCAAGATATCGCTGTGCTTCGCGTCTTTCGAGCTCGAGTATATCTGCGGGCTGGTCGTCGTCGACGACATGGACAAGCGTGAGTTCGGCGCTGACGTCCCGAGCCACAAGGCCAGCTCGCCGCAATGCACGTAGCGAACGGGTGGAAAAATCTGTCGCGGCAAGGATTTTCATGGCAGCTCCTTGTTCCTCGTCCCTGAAATCATAACCGCCGGTCGTTGGGCGTACTTTGGCTAGTAATCTGGTTGACGATGCTATCGCGTATTCGGAGTGGCATCCTAGGCGGCGGCTCTACTGTGCTGCAAGGGCCGCCGGAAATGCTTGATCGGCTTCTCTTGCCGCTGAGTCTGACGTCGAGCGCCTTGACTTCGCAGATTGCTTCCCCAACTATAGGGTATGAGCACCGTCGCCAAAATCCGTCGCGATTTTCTTTTCCGGGTTTGCCCCATAGCGGGATCGTAACCCCCGGCTCGGCTGCCATGCGCGCCCCGAGCCGAGGGGTGAACATGTAAAAATTGAACATGTAACATTGGCGCAGGGTCGCATCAGTCCCTGCGGCATCGGCGCATTCAGCAACAAATTTCCGTCGCACTGACAACCGCTGACGATCCCTTGCCGGGCTCGGACGCGAGGCAGAAACATGAGTACTCAAATGCAAGACATCACGAAAAGCCGGCGCAAGCCGAACATCCGCATTTCGAAGTCGGACCACGCGCGTCTGTCGGCGCTCGCGAACACCGTTGCCGCCCGAAATCCGGAGGCGGCAGATGAGCTGTTCGCCGAACTCGAGCGCGCCCGCATCGTCGCTGATGGCTGGGTCTCCGCCGGCACCGTCCGGATGGGTTCGACCGTGACTTTCAAGCCCGATACCGGCGATCGGAAAACGGTGACGCTGGTTTTCCCTGGCGATGCGGACATCTCCGAAGGCAAGGTCTCAATCCTCACGCCGATTGGCACGGCCCTGGTCGGCCTCTCGGCTGGGCAGTCGATCATGTGGACCGCCCGAGACGGGCGTCGGCATGAACTGCTGGTGCTTGATGTGAGCCAGCCCGCTCCGGCAGGCGATGTGGCCGATCGGCGCGCGCCAGCGTCTTCGACAATCGCTGCGGGCGTCTAGACATGGGCGTTGGCATCCGTCTCCTCAATCACGCGGGCAGCCTCATCGCGGGAGTGTGACCCCTGCGCCGGCCTATCCTGGCCCGGCACAGCGGTAGCTTTCAAACCCGATCAATTGCCTGACGCCGGACCCCTTGCACAGGGCCGGCTGGAGACGTGCCATGCCCACTATCGATAGCTGCCAACTGACCACCAAGGACTACACCATTCTTGAGGTGATGCAGGAGCGCCGACCTGCCCTCGGCGATGCCTTGTCGGCGATCCTTCAACGGAAGATTTCGAGCGCAGTTGTGATGTTTCGGGAAGACATCCCCGGCAAACGTCGTGACGCTCAGCAGCCGCGTGGCTTATCGGGTAAACGACGGCCCTGCCGAAACCCGCATCGTCGCCCATGACCACATGCGCGGTCTGGTTGGCATGCTGTTGCCTATCACCAATCCGCGCGGCCTGGCGCTGCTCGGTCTGGCCGAGGGTCAGTCCATTTCCATTCCGACCTCGGACGCCAGCCTTGAAACGCTGACCGTACATGAAGTGGTTTATCAGCCAGAAGCCGCAAGGCGCGAGAGGCTGAAGCTGGCGGGCGTTGCCGAGCCGGGTTCGTGGCGACCGGACGGACCGGTTCTGCGCGTCGTCCATCGTTCCGATGAACCGCACGACGAAGCTCAGAGCAAAGTCGCGGCGGCATTCGATGCCGGGTTCGACGACCCGGGTCCATCGGCCGCCTGAGAACTCGACTGTCCCGAAGGCTGTGAAGGCGGGTGGACAAGCGTCCCGTCGGGCCTTGCCCTGTATCAATTGAGGCCAACAAAGTAGGGTCTGATTATGGATGATTACAACAACCAGAAGGGCGCCAAGCCTGAAGATGTGCGAGCCGCGTTGAGAGGCTGGGCATTCTTCGCCGTTCTAATGACCGGAATCTTTGGCCTGGCCTACGCTTTGATCGAAATGTAGATGAACCGGCGAAGCCGACCAGCTTGCCGTTGCAGTCTTTGCGGTCAAACGCGAACCATGGCTTCGCGCCGGGAGCGACGCTCAATTCACAACTTGCTTCAGGCCGCGCAGCGCCTCCTGTACGTCGGCTCGCGCCTCGCTTGCTTCCGAATAGACGGCATAGGCCGGATAGGTGAATTCCGGCGCGCCTTCTACTACCTCCAGTTGCCCGGCCTCGATATGGGGAGCTGCTGCGCCCCTGCGGAAATAACCCATTCCGCCGGCGCGCAAGATGTAGCTCAGCCCCAGCGGTCCCAGGCCGACCATCAATCCCGGCTCGCCGAAGGCAGAGGAACTGGCACCATGCTGGGCCGCAAACAGCGGCCCCAGTCGACATAGACATAGTCCTTGGAGCCGCCGGGTTCCCCGTCTCGGTCCATGGTCCGGACCAGAACGAGTTGCTCCTCAACGAGAAGCTCCACCCTGAATCCCGGCAACAACCTCGGCGCATAGAGCACCGCAATGTCAAGAACACCGGTCCTGAGTTGCTCGATCAGTTGGTCCGGTACGCCGACCTGGGCTTGGATGGCGATTTCCGGCCTGGCGTTCTTCATCCAGACCAGCCAGTCGAGCAGCAGCGGGTTCCACAAGCTGAGCTCTCCGCCAAGGGCGACGACGCTTGTCCGTCCCGATGGGATGGCGAGTTGGTGGCGGGCGCGCTCCCAGATTTGCACGAATGACTGGGCGAACCGCTCGAACTCCCGGCCCGCCGGCGTCAGTTGCGCGCCGTTGCGGTTACGGATGAAGAGCTGACGTCCGAGCTCCTCCTCCAGCGTGCGAATGCGTGCGCTTACGGTGGTCTGCGTGACATGAAGGCGATCCGCAGCCTTCAGGAAGCTGCCCGAATGGACGATTTCCAAAAACGTGCGAGCGCGGTCGATGTCCATTGGGGCTTCTCGGTTCAGTGCAATAATCTTGCACCAATACAGCATTTAATTCCGTTTGCCTTCCTGTTTTACACAGCGCAACCTTGATGAGGCCGAGCGGTTTCCGCTGCGACGGTTAATGGAGCGCGCAATGCCAGATCAGGAGGATGGTCCCTTGGAAACGCAAGAGTACGCCTCTCCGCCGTGCTACATGCACGAACTTGTTCCGGGATATGGCGCGGATTCGATCGCGCAGGACACTTGGTCGGATGTCTGTCGGTGGCGCAAGGCGGAACGCAAGCGCCTGATCGACGAGCGTCTAGCCGTAGACCCCGAGGAACGCCTCGCGAAGTCTTTGCGCATCGCTTCCGCTCTCGATCTGGCTGTCGGCCGGGTGAGCGGCCGCATCGTTAGTGGCTATTGGCCTTTTCGAGGGGAAACGGACCTTCGCAACTGGGCGATCCGGGTGATCGAGCGCGGCGGGCGGATCGCGCTGCCGGTCGTCATCAAAAAAGGCTGGCCGCTCGAGTTTCGTATTTGGGGACCGGGAGACCCACTGGAACGCGGAATGTGGAATATTCTTGTCCCGTCACACGGGCCTTCGGTCCAGCCGGATGTGGTCATCGCGCCCGTAAGTCGGTTTCGACCAGGCGAATTATCGCCTGGGCTATGGCGGCGGCTTCTTCGACCGGACCCTGGCCGCCGCGCCGAAGCGGCCTCTCGTCGTGGGCGTCGGTTACGCCAGCAGCAAAACCCAGACCATCTATCCGCAGCCACATGACATTCCGATGGATGTGATCGTCACGGATGAATGAATGAGCGCAGGCGAGGCTAATCCTTTTGTGACGGCGGATCGCAGATGCCGTCCATTGTTGAGGCCGTCTTGCCAGCCAGCAGTGAAAGCAGGAAGCACGTCATGTCCAATCCCGCCACAACCTTGGATGATCACAAGCCCCGGTTTCTCGTCAGGTGGCTGTTTTCGACCAACCACAAGGATATCGGGACGCTTTACCTGCTGTTCTCGATCATGGCAGGCGTCTTCGGTACCGCGCTTTCCGTGTTGATCCGCATGGAGTTGCAGGAACCGGGCCTGCAGATATTTGGCGATCCGGGTGTCTACAACGTCGTCGTCAGTTCCCATGGGCTGGTCATGATCTTTTTCGTCCTCATGCCGGCGCTGATCGGTGGCTTCGGTAACTGGATGGTGCCGATCATGATCGGCGCGCCCGACATGGCCTTTCCGCGCTTGAACAATATCTCGTTCTGGCTTCTGGTGATGTCGTTTATCCTCTTCATCACCTCAATGTTCGTTCCGGGAGCACCCGGCACGCTCGGTCACGGCGGCGGCTGGACGCTCTATCCGCCCTATTCGACGGACGGCCAGCCGGGTCCCGCCGTCGACCTGGTCATCCTGTCGATCCACCTTTCGGGCGCCTCCTCTATTCTCGGCGCGATCAACTTCATCACCACCATCTTCAACATGCGCGCACCGGGCATGACGATGCACAAGATGCCTCTGTTCGCCTGGTCGATGCTGGTCACCGCGTTCATGCTTCTCATGTCGCTGCCGGTGCTCGCCGGTGCCGTCACCATGCTTTTGACTGATCGCAATTTCGGGACGACTTTCTTCGCACCGTCCAGCGGCGGTGATCCGATCCTATACCAGCATCTGTTCTGGTTCTTCGGTCATCCCGAAGTCTACATCATGATCCTGCCTGGTTTCGGCATCATCAGCCATGTCATCTCGACCTTCGCCAAGAAGGCGATCTTCGGCTACATCGGGATGGCCTATGCGATGGTGGCAATCGGTGCGATCGGCTTTGTTGTCTGGGCACACCATATGTATACCACGGGCCTGTCCCTGGACACCCAGCGCTACTTCGCCTTCGCCTCGATGGTCATCGCCGTTCCAACTGGGGTGAAAGTGTTTTCGTGGCTGGCTACCATGTGGGGAGGATCAATCGAGTTCAAGACCCCCATGCTCTGGGCTCTCGGCTTCGTCCTGCTCTTCACCATCGGTGGTGTCACTGGCATCATGGTTGCCAACCCCGGTATCGACCGCGTCTATCACGACACTTACTTTGTGATCGCCCACTTCCACTATGTGCTGTCATTGGGCGCGGTCTTCGCCATCTTCGCCGGCTTCTACTACTGGTTCCCGAAGATGACTGGTTACATGTACAACGAAACGCTCGGCAAGTTGCATTTCTGGCTGATGTTCGTCGGCGTCAACCTCGTCTTCTTCCCGCAGCATTTTCTCGGCATGGCTGGCATGCCTCGACGTTATGCCGACTACCCCGACGCTTTCGCCGGCTGGAATTTCGTGTCGTCGATCGGTTCCTACATTTCTACGGCCGGACTTATCGTCTTCTTCATCGCGGTCGCGGAGGCCTTCGCCCGCAAGCGTCAAGCTGGCGCCAATCCATGGGGCGAAGGTGCGACCACGCTCGAATGGCTGCTGCCGTCGCCGCCGCCATTCCATCAATGGGAACGGCTGCCGCGCATTGTCTAAAAGTCACCTCCGGTTCTGAACCGGCGCCCGCTTCGACATTTTGTCGGGAGAACTTCATGAACGAGACCACAGACCCAAACAACCAGATACTGCTCATGGCGATCATCGCGTTTTATTGGGCGTTTCTAGGCAGTTGGAGCAAACGTCAGTCACGTCCGGGCGATGACAAGGCAAAACCGGACGATGCGCCGACTGAGCGTCTAGCCGGAAGTAACGAAATCACGTCTTCCGGCGACACGCCCTTGGAGGTTATCCGAAAGAGCGATCCGAGTTTTGACCCTGCCACGTTTCTGGCCGGCGCCAAGGCGGCTTATGAAGTTGTCCTGTTGGCCTATGCAAGTGCGGACATCCAGACATTGAAGCGCCTTGTCGGACCGGAAGTGCTCGACATCTTCGAACGGGCGATTGCCGGGCGCCGGGATCGGGCGGAGATGCTGCAACTCACCTTTATAGGCACGAACGACGCAAAGGTCGTCGACGCTCTTGAGGAGAATGGTACCGCTGAGATTGCCGTTCGCTTCGTTTCCGACGTGGTCAGCGTTACACGCTCGGCCAACAACGACATCGTTTCAGGAGATCCCCAGCAGATCATTGAAGTGATCGATACGTGGACGTTTGCCAGTGACATCCAGTCAAGGAAGCGAAATTGGATGCTGATCGCCACAGACGGCGGCTAGCTGCTTGCGTCATTCCGGTGACCGCTGAAGGGCGACGCTTGGACGCTTGTGTGTGGCTTTCATCGCGTGCGCCGTGATTAACCTAAGAGACCGGCGGTGATGACGTTTGAAACGCATCTGCGCTGCAGGTGCGGTGGAGACATGTTGATGGCTTCCCGGCTAGGTCGGGTCTTCGGTTTGGCGTCGGCGCCTTCGTTGTGAAACGACACTTATGATTTCAACGCAATTTTCTTGCATCTGTCTTAGTTTCGGCGGCAACGCCATGAGACTCTTTGCTGGCCTCGCTGGAACATTGCGACGAGCCCGGTATCGTGGCGAGATAGCCATCGTATTGCCCGTCGCTTGTCTTTTTTGATGGCGGCCGAAATTGGGCTGGAAACGCACTGCAGAGTTACACGCTGCTTCCACGTTTCCAAATTCGGGATCGCTCACACAGGTGACAATCGGCGCCAGCCAGTCTCCTGCCTGAGTAGCGCCGGACTGGGGTTCTTCACATCTCAGTCAAGACCCAGGCCACACCAAAGATGCATCAGAAAGGCAAAAAAGCCATCCCTTAGTGCATGGCGGACATCTCGAAAGCCCGGTCCATCGACCGCACTTTCGTACAAAATTGATCGGCAACCCGTCAACTGGTTGTCACCCTCGTCCAATCCGGGATCGGTACCGCGATGTGAACGATATCAAGCATCCTCATGTGCAAGACGGTGGGAAACCTAAAAAAGCATCGCCATTCAAGACAGAGTGCAATCCAGCCATGGCAGGGGCCACCACGGCTTCATCTGCGTTGGCAGACTGAACGGCGTAAGCGGGATATGAGAACTGCGGCGTTTCGGGCACGAGGTGAAGCCGTCCGGCCTCGATATGAGGCTGTACCGCGCTCATCCTGAAATAGCCGGATCCACCAACCGAAAGAATATAGCTGAGCGCAAGCGGGCCGAGATCCATAAAAAGGTCCGGCGCGACGTCAGGGAAATTCATGCCATGATGAAACGTAAAATCTGGCCCCCAGTCTATGTGCGCGTAGTCTATGCTGCCCGCCAGGCGTGCTTCCAGATCGGTTGTCACGAGCACGAGTTTTTCTTCCATGAGCAGATCGATCTTCAGGCCGGGCCGATGCTGGGGCGCATACATGATTGCCACGTCGACGAGCCCGGATGCGACTTGATCGATTAGGTCCTGCGGCACATCGACGTGCACATGAAGCGCGATATCCGGAAGGGATTGACGCATCCATCGAACCCAGTCGAGCAGAAGGGGCTCGGCGATGCTGATTTCGCTACCAACAGTCAGAACAGCACGACTGCCGGGTGGAACAGCAACCTGATGAAGGGTGCGCTGCCACAACTGAACGAACATCGGAGCGTGGCGCAGGAACTGCTCGCCGGCGGGAGTGAGCGAAGCGCCGCCTTTGTGGCGGACGAAAAGTTGGCGACCTAGTTGTTGCTCAAGGCTTCGAATTCGCGCGCTCACGGTTGTCTGGGCGACATTCAACCGTTCGGAGGCCCGGATGAAGCTTCCGCTGGAAACAATCTCAAGAAAAGAACGAGCAAGCTCGACGTCCATGAAAAAACATAACATAAAAACTGCATTTAAATGACAGTGAAATTGCGCTCTGAAGTGCCCCCATTTTATCGCGGCCATTCGATCAAGCCGTATCGAGTCCAATAGCAACAACGATTCGGATCTATCATAAAATCTGTATTCATTTGCCGATTAAATTCGTTTGCTACGCGGCATACGCCAGCAATACGCTCCGAGAAATCCACCAAGCTTAGCGCTGGATGCTGCGCAGCGCCGGTTGGAGCGGAGCGCAAGGCTCTCTCCACCTACCCATCGTTTTGCCTGCAGCGTCACAGGAGGAATCATGTCGAGGGAAGAAAAGAGCAAAGGCGATGTGGGGCGGCGTGATTTTCTGAAGCTGTTCGGCGCGGCTGGAGCTGCCGGAGCGGCGGCGAGCACCCTGCCGCTTGGGGCATCCGCTTCGGCGGACGAAGTCATGGCTGCGACCGCTGACACAAGACATCATCACGTTGCCGTCGCCACCGAACCTCAGGCTGGAGGCATTGGCTACGAATTCTTCAACATCGATGAGTCCGCTTTCATCGAGGCGGCTGTCGATACGCTCATTCCAAGCGACTCAACAGGCCCTGGCGCCAAGGAACTCGGCGTCGCGATCTATATCGACCGGCAGATGGCCGGCGGATACGGCAAGGGCGACCGCCTGTATCTGGAAGGGCCATTTGGCGAGGGTACGCCCGAGCAGGGCTATCAATTGCCGATGACGCCATCGGAACTGATCCGTGCTGGGATCGCCGACGTCAGCGCTTACGTACAGAAAAACCACAAGAGCACCTTCGACGGCCTTTCGGCAAAGGATCGTGCCGCGGTGATGACCGAACTCGACGGCAAGAAGGTCGAGCTTCCGACGGTGCCGACCGCGACCTTCTTCGGGCTTCTGCTCCAACTCACGGTCGAGGGCTATCTGGCCGACCCGATGTATGGCGGAAACAAGGACAGGGCGGCCTGGAAGATGATCGGTTTCCCAGGCGCCGACGCCATGTATATGGACAAGATCGAACCATTTCGGAACAAGCTCTATACGGCTGAACCGAAGGGCATCCAGGATCTCGTTTAATCGGCGAAAGAACAAGGAGACTATAACATGGCCACCAAATTGAACGCGATTGATGTCCTGATTGTCGGCCTGGGCTGGACGGGCGGCATCATTGCCAAGGAACTTGCTTCGACCAAGCTGAAAATCGTCGCCCTTGAGCGGGGAGGCCCGCGTGACACCAATCCGGACTTCATCGACCCACAGATCCATGACGAACTGCGCTACGCCGCCCGCCACGATCTCATGCAGAACGTCCGGCGGGAAACCATCACGTTCCGCAACAGTGAATCGCAAACGGCGCTGCCGATGCGGCAACTCGGCTCGTTCCTGCCTGGCCAGGGCGTTGGCGGCGCCGGCGTGCACTGGAACGGTGTCACCTGGCGCTGGCTCGAATGGGACCATCAGGCGCGCACCCGGACGGTCGACAAATACGGCGACAAGATCATCCCTTCGGATATGCACCTGCAGGACTGGCCGATCACCTATGACGATCTCGAGCCCTATTACGACAGGTTCGAAAAGACCTGCGGCACCTCCGGCAAGGCCGGCAACATCAACGGCCGAAAGATCGATGGTGGCAACATCTTCGAAGGATCGCGAAAGGAGGAATACCCCAACCCGCCGATGATCGCCGCGCAGAGCATGGTGATGTTCGAGAAGGCGGCCCGTAATCTCGGGTATCACCCGTTCCCCAATCCGTCGTCAAACGCGTCGCGCGATTACGTCAATCCCGATGGCGTGGCCTTCGGCCAATGTCACTATTGCGGCTTCTGCGAGCGTTTCGGCTGCGAGGCCAATGCTAAGGCTAGCCCGCATTTCACCGTCATTCCGCTGGCGCTGAAGAACCCGAATTTCGAGCTGCGCACCAACTCGATCGTGCTGAAGGTCAATCTCGACTCGACCCGCAAGAAAGCGGTCAGCGTCACCTATCTCGACGCACGCGGGCGGGAGTTCGAACAGCCTGCCGACCTCATCATCCTGTCAGCCTATGCGCTCGGCAATGTCAACCTGCTGCTGCAATCGGGCATCGGCGTGCCTTATGACCCGGCCACGGGCAAGGGCGTGGTCGGCCGCAACTATGCTTATCAGTGCGGTGGCGGGGCTACCGCCTTCTTCGACAAGGAAACCATCCTCAATCGCTTCATGGGCGCCGGCGCGCTCGGCACCTGCATGGATGATTTCAACGGCGACAACTACGATTTCGTGAAGGCCGGCTATATCGGCGGCGGCGGCATCAGCTGCAGCAACTCGGGCGCCCGGCCGATCCAGTCGCATCCAACACCCCACGGCACGCCGCGTTGGGGCTCCGACTGGAAAAAGGCAGTGGTCGACAATTATGACCACGCGGCCAGTGTCGGAAACCAGGGCGCGGTGATGGCCTACCGGCAGAACTATCTCAGCCTCGACCCGACCTTCACCGATGTGTTCGGGCGTCCATTGATGAGGATGACGTTCGACTTCCAGGACAACGAGGTCAAGCAGATGAACGGCCAGGCCGACATCTGCGTGAAGATCGCCAAGGAGATGGGTGCGACTAAGGTTGATCGGAGCATCCCTCCCGTGCCCTATTCGATCGTGCCTTATCAAAGCACGCACAACACGGGCGGGGCAGTGTTTGGAGCCGACCCGAGCACCAGCGTCCTGAACAAATACCTTCAGGTCTGGGATGTCCCGAACGTGTTCGTGACCGGCGCTTGCGTGTTTCCCCAGAACGCCGGGAAGAACCCGACCGGACCCGTAGGCGCTCTTGCCTACTGGGCGGTGGACGCGATCAAGAACCAGTATTTGAAGAATCCCGGCGCACTGGTTCCCTCCTGAGGCAACGCCTGCCGGATCCGCGGTTCGGATCCGGCAGGCAGGGTTTGAACCCCATATCGCCAGGGCCGGGTCGGCCGGGACCAGCCCGCAACAAACGCGTTGAAAGAAGCAAACATGAAATCGACTTTGCTTGGATTGACAACCGCAATTCTCACTACAGTCGGGTCGGCCCATGCGCTGGAGGCATCCCCCGGCAACGCCGAAGCCGGCGCAGCCGTCTTCAAGAGGTGCATGGCCTGCCACTCGGTCGGCCCAGACGCAAAGAACGGAGTAGGTCCGGTTTTGAATGGCATCGTCGGCCGAGCGGCCGGCGTGTATCCGGGCTACAATTATTCCGCGGCGAACAAGAATTCCGGTCTGACCTGGGATGAACCGACCCTGACGATCTATCTGCACGCGCCGCGCAAACTGGTCCCCGGCACAAAGATGACATTTGCCGGTCTCAGCAAGGACCAGGACATCGCCGACGTGATCGCCTACCTGAAACAGTTCAACGCCCAAGGACAGAAGTCGATCCTTGAGTGAGGGGCAACCGTCCGGATCGCAAAGCACGACCTTTATGAAGTTCCTGCTGCACAAGGGCCTGGGATATTCCTCGATCCATCGGATCGGTGACTACCTGCGCAGCCATGGAGCGGGTCGTCACTGGATCGAGCGATATCACGGCGACGTCTTTCTGGTCGTATTGGACGAAGTCGACGAGGCGATCCTTGGAAAGGAATTCTCCGAACTTCTTGATGCGGTCAACGAGACGGAGGGAGACGGGACACGAGGTCGATGAGTGAAAAAATCTTCAATGACAGAGTAAAATTGAAACGGGCATATGAGAGTCCCGCTGCCGACGACGGCAAGCGAGTGTTGGTTGACCGGCTTTGGCCGCGCGGGGTCAGGAAGACCGAAGCCGCCATCGACTGTTGGATGAAGCAACTCGCGCCAAGCACCGAGCTTCGGCAATGGTTCGGACACGATCCAGCCCGTTGGGAGGAATTCCGCCGGCGATATGCGGCGGAAATCCATGAGCATCGCGATGAACTGGAACAGCTGCGCGACCTGATACGGCAGGGCACCGTTACACTCGTCTACTCGGCTCATGACGAGGCCCACAACGACGCCGTTGTCCTTAGAGAGATTTTGCTGAGACACCGATAGTGACGGGGCGCTCCTCCATTGCCATTGGGCGTGCGATCGCGGCCACGACAACAAACTCTCCGGGAACCAAAGCAGAAAACACCCATCCAATGATCGATGGGCGTTCACCTTAGAGGAGAAGACGATGAAATTCTTCGTCGATACCGCCGATATATCCGAAATTCGTGAGCTTGCCGCCGCTGGCGTTCTCGACGGGGTGACCACAAACCCGTCGCTTGTAGCAAAGACCGGACGACCCATCAGGGATGTGATCAAGGAGATTTGCCAGACGATCGAGGGTCCGGTTTCAGCGGAAGTCACCGCGACCAATTTCGACGGCATGGTCGCCGAAGGAGAGCGTTTGGCCGGCATTGCCGCCAATGTAGCCGTCAAGGTGCCATCGACCTGGGATGGGTTCAGGGCTTGCCGGGCGCTTAGTCAACTCGGCCACAAGGTCAATGTCACCCTGTGCTTTTCAGCCAACCAGGCATTGCTCGCCGCCAAGGCAGGCGCGACCTTCATTTCGCCGTTTGTCGGCAGGCTTGATGACCTTGGGCTCGACGGCATGGAGGTGATCCGGGAAATCCGCAAGATCTACGACAACGACAAATCCTTCACGACGGAGATCCTGGCGTCTTCAATTCGCACCCCTCTCCATGTCAAACAGGCGGCGATCGCCGGCGCCGATATCGCGACCGTACCACCTGCGGTGCTCAGAAACCTCGCCAAACACCCACTCACCGACAAGGGCCTGGCGTCCTTTCTCGCCGACTGGGGTAAGACGGGGCAAGTAATCCTGTAATTCCCTGCCCGGGATCACGCGAGAGCAATCATAAATAATGCACACAACTGTCGATTAAATTCGTTTGCATGATAGCAGAGATGGCGAGAAACTACGGACAACAGACGTCCAATCGGCATCGAGTCCATGGCTGCACGTTTAGCACAAGCGGTGCCGAGAGCCTGAAGACGCACAATCAGGTGAAGGTATTCAGAGGCTGGCGGGCCTGAGTTCCCGCTTCTCGTCGGTATAGGCGATTTCAACACCTGATCGCCAAAGGAGAAGAAAATGCCTGAAGGCCATAACAAACCGAACGGGCCGGATCTGGTCCAGGGGATCGCGTTGTCCGATCTTCCCGATGGCGCAAAGCTTGTCGGCCATTGCGGCGATGAGCAGGTGCTGCTTGTGCGCCGCGGGGCGGAGGTCTTCGCCGTCGGGGCGACCTGCACGCATTACGGCGGGCCGCTCGTCGAGGGTCTTGTGGTGGAGGATACCGTCCGGTGTCCTTGGCATCATGCGTGCTTCGATTTGCGCACAGGCGAGGCTTTGCGCGCCCCCGCCTTCAATCCACTCGCCTGCTGGTCGGTGGAACAACGCGATGATCGGATATTCGTCGGCGAGAAAATCAAACGGATGGTTCCGAAACCGCGTTCTGGAGGCTCCAGCCAAGTCCCCGAGAAGATCGTCATTGTCGGCGGAGGCGCCGCGGGTTTCGCAGCGGCCGACATGCTGCGGCGCGAGCAGTTCCAGGGCAGCATCGTGATGATTAGCGAGGACCAATCGGCGCCCGTCGACCGGCCGAACCTCTCCAAAGACTACCTCGCGGGAAAATCGCCGGAGGACTGGATTCCGCTCCGCGGGGAGAAATTCTATTCAAAAAACAACATCGACCTGCGTCTCGACACGAAGGCCGTTGATATCGACCTGCGTTCCCTCGAGGTCGTCCTCGCTGATGAAAGAAGGGTTCCTTACCACAGGCTGCTGCTTGCGACCGGCGCCGAACCCGTCCGCCTGACCATCCCCGGCGCCGACTTGCCGCACGTTCACACGCTGCGCTCGTTCGCAGACTGCAAGGCGATCATCGAGCATGCCGCGACTGCCCGTCGCGCGGTCGTGCTTGGCGCCAGTTTCATTGGCCTGGAAGTTGCCGCGGCTCTGCGCGCGCGCGCGATCGAAGTTCATGTCGTGGCGCCGGAAAAACGACCCATGGAGCGCGTCCTCGGCCCGCAAATGGGCGACTTCATCCGCGCCCTGCATGAAGAGCATGGCGTCGTATTCCATCTCGAGAATACAGCGAGCAGCATCGACGCCAAGAAGGTAAATCTCAGCAGTGGCGGCTCATTGGCGGCAGATTTCGTCGTCGTCGGCATCGGCGTGCGGCCGCGGATCAGACTTGCCGAAACGGCGGGGCTGGTCGTTGATCACGGCGTTGTTGTGGACGCCTTTCTGGAAACGAGCGAGCCAGGGGTATTCGCGGCCGGCGATATTGCGCGATGGCGCGATCCCCACAGCGGTGAGACAATTCGGGTCGAGCATTGGGTGGTTGCAGAGAGGCAGGGACGAACCGCGGCCCTCAACATGCTCGGCCAACGCGACAAATTCAACGGCGTGCCGTTCTTCTGGAGTCAGCATTACGATGTTCCCATCAACTATGTCGGTCATGCGGAGCGATGGGACGAGATCGCGGTCGATGGGAATATCGCCTCCAGGGATTGCCTGCTGCGCTTCAAGCGCGAAGGACGCACGCTGGCTGTCGCTTCGATCTTCCGCGACATCGAAAGTCTGGAGGCCGAGGTGGAAATGGAGCACCAGATGGCGACCTAGCAGAGCGCTCTCGGGCACCGCAGTTCGAAGAAGAGCGCAATCAGAAATGGCTGAGCGGAATGCCGTCATGATCGAAAGGAGTTCGAATTATGTCCACAGTGCAACAGGAACTTAGCACCACTAACGGTATGAGCACGGTCGCGCCCGCGCAACATTATTCAACGTTCGTCAAAATCATCAAGACGGTCGGCAAGGAAGCGTCCAACATGACGCCGACCTCGGTTGAAATCTTCTCGAACGGCAGCCAGTGGTACTGTCAGGTCCGTCGCGGTAACAAAACGACCAAGCCGATGGGCCCCTATTCCAAACTACAGGCTGAGCGAATCCAGGATGCCCGGCGAATGCTGATCGCAAAAAGAGGCACAGCTAATCTCGTGTTTGAGTAGGGCGAGGAGCTTTGACGGGCGGCGCCAGGCGACGAGCTGCTTCGTTGCGATGATCGGTGCGACGACGGCTCCCAGCGCAGGACGCCTTTCTAACGCCTGATACCAGTTGTCGCGGCGCATTTTCGCGGCACGTCGCCGTTCGTCCTTGGCCGAGGCTCATTACCCAATCCCGGAAGGAAGTCCAATGGCCTACAAGTCAATCGTTCTCAATCTCGACATCGATGGTATGGTTGCTCCTGTCATCAAGCTCGGTGTCGATCTGGCTCGGCGGTTCGATGCGCGTCTGATCGGCCTTTCGGCTGCCGATGTTCCCCCACCCATCGTAATGGAAGGAGGCGTCGCATTCGACGGTGAGAACATGCTGCGCCAGCGGAAGAACATCGAGCGGCGACTCGAGGATCTCCGCGCGGAATTCGAAGGTCTTGCTGGCGCGACGGTTGAGACGGAATGGCGCGGGACGGTGGGCAATCCGACCCGCTTGCTGATCGACTCGGCGCGTGTGGCCGATCTCATTGTCACAGCGTCGCCCGAAGGTGCCTCTTCTGGCAACATTCATCGTTCCACCGACCTGGGCAATCTAATCCTTCAGGCAGGACGACCTGTATTTGTCGCCTCCACCAACCAGGAAAATATCCGGATCAACAAGGTTCTTGTCGGGTGGAAGGACACCCGTGAAGCTAGGCGTGCGGTTGCTGATGCCATGCCGTTTCTGCAAATGGCCAAGGAGGTTCGTATAACCACGATCGACGATGACGCGACCGATGAAACCTCGAATAGCCTGGACGATGTTGTCGCCTTCCTTTCTTTTCACGGCGTAAAGGCGAAGGCGGAAGTGTTTCCGGAGAAATCCGATGGCGGAACGATCGCCGATGTGGCCGACGCAATGCGTGCGGATCTGGTCATATCCGGCGCCTACGGTCATAGCAGGTTCAGGGAGTGGATCTTCGGCGGGGCTACCCGCTCGCTGCTTGAAAATGATCGGCTGAACCGGGTGATGTCGAATTGATCACGTTGCTCGAACGATCGATACGCTCGGTCAAGCTGAATAACGTGACAAGGACTTTGCCCGCTGTAGGATTTTCGTCGTGCCGTCCCCCGAGCCAGTTGCATGTCCACGGTGTCGGCCTGAGTAAGGAGGCCCTTCATGAACTCCGATACACCTGATACTGACCGTCCGGACTTCGGCAAAGGCATCCCTCTGAGCCAACTCGCAGATGGCGCCATGCTCTCCGGCTATGTCGGCAACGAGCCTGTCTTGCTGGCACGTCGGGGCGAGGAAATATTCGCCGTTGGATCGGTCTGTACACACTACGGCGCACCTTTGGCCGATGGCTCCTCGTGGAGGATAATGTGCGTTGCCCTTTGGCATCACGCCTGTTTGAGTCTGCGCAAGGGGGGAAGCGGTCCGCGCCCCTGCCCTATCATCAATCCCCTGCTATGATGTCGAGCAAACTGACGCGTACATAAGGGTTCGGGTGCGGCGCCAGCCTAGGCGATGGGCAAGAACGGGTGACTGCCAAGCCTCAGCCAAATGCGCCAAAATTGACCCTACCCAGGCGGAGCACCGAGAAATGACGGAACACAAGAAGGCACCACGACGCCGACCCGCGACCGTCTCGATGACGAAAACATTTGAAGTCGGGGATCGGGTGAGTTGGAACTCGGAGGCAGGTCGCGTCCACGGAACGATCATTCGGATTCATACCCAAGATATAGACTATAAAGGCCACACGCATCACGCGAGCCCGCAGTCTCCTCAATACGAGATCAAGAGCAGCAAGACCGACCACGTGGCCCTGCACCGCGGCCAGGTGCTGACCCGATTAAGCGACTGACGGGAGCAACGCGTGGACGGGTCTCCCTGAACACGGACAGAACTTTCGGACGATCCGGTGCCGAGTCCACCGCACGCTTATCATGCCGCCGGCTCGTGAGGAGCAGCCGCGCTGCCCAGGACAGCAGAAACCCGGGTGCGCAGGTGAGGCACCAATTCGTTCTCGAACCACGGGTTGCGACGCAGCCAGGCTGTACTGCGCCACGAGGGATGGGGCAGCGGGATGACTGCCGGACCATAGGTGCGCCACGCGGCAACGGTCGCGGTCATCGACCTCCCCGAGGCGTGTTGCAGCGCCCACCGTTGAGCGTAACCGCCGACCAGGAGCGTCAGTTCCACTCTAGGCAAGCACGCCAGAAGCGACCGTCGCCAGAGAGCGGCACACCGGGACGGTGGCGGGTGGTCGCCCCCTTTGGGATTGGTCCCAGGAAAGCAGAACGCCATCGGAGCCACGCCAATTCGCGAATCCCCATAGAAGACGCTGCGATCCAGCCCAAGCCACGCGCGCAAGCGGTCACCTGAGGGGTCGTCGAACGGCAATCCGCACTCATGCACCCGTCGTCCTGGGGCTTGGCCACAGATCAAGAGCCGGGTCTCGGAAGTGACCTGCACCACCGGGCGCGGTTCATGGCTGAATTCCCCAGCACAGGCGCGACAGGCACGAACGCTCGAAAGCAACACGTCAAGTTGCGGCGCTTCCGACCTAGCGCGTGTTTCGGGGCTCCCCAGGCCGGGCCTAGTTGCAGCAACCTCTACCAAATCGTTCTAAACCTGTTGGTGTCTTACCCTACGATCAGTTTAACGACTGACCATTGAATGTGGGAACCAGGGTAAGATGAGACCAGCCGCCACTGGCGCAGCGCGACCGTTCGCCGCGGTGAGGCAAAGCCCCGACACCAGATTGGGCTGCGTCGACTGTTTGGTCGACATGTCCCGCCTAGCTGTGGCCGCGTCAACCTCGCCGAACAACGGTTTCCGAAGCCAGATCTGGACGGCATCTATCCGACAAATGATTTCGATTGACCTTTTAACGCAGTTTTCATGTTATGATCGCCATGGACATCGAGCTCGCTCGCACTTTTATCGAAATCGTTTCGACAGGGAGTTTCATTCGGGCCTCTGAGCGCTTGAACGTCGCCCAGACGACCGTAAGCGCACGAATCCGTAACCTCGAGCAGCAACTGGGTCGCCAGCTTTTCGTCCGCCACAAGGGCGGCGCTTCGCTCACTCCCGCCGGCGAGCAGTTCCTGCGCCACGCCCCGATGTTCGTCCAGTTGTGGCAACGCACCCTTCACCAGGTTGCCGTGCCCTCGGGACGCCGAGCTGTTCTGACGGTCGGCAGCGAAGTCAGCCTTGCCCAACCCCTTCTGCTCGACTGGGTCCGATGGATGCGTCAATCCCTTCCGGATATCGCGCTTCGTGTGCACGTCGATGTGCCGCAGGACTTGATCAAACAAGTCGCATCCGGGCTCGTCGACGTGGCGATCATGTACGCGCCCCAGCATCGACCCGGCCTGAAAATCGATCTGCTTCTGGAAGAAAAACTCGTGTTTGCGACCACCAATTCCGAAGCGCGCCTCCTGGATGGGTCTGATTATGTCTATATGGATTGGGGTCCGGACTTTGGACATCACCACGGGATGAGTTTCCCAACTGCTGCGCCCGATCTTACTTTCGATCTCGGCCCGCTCGCATTGAACTATGTTCTTGCGGCGGGTGGCTCTGGATATTTCAGGATGAGCTCTGTGCAGCCTCACGTAGTGGCCGGCCGGCTGCACCTTGTGCCCGAAATGCCGCAGTTCTCCTATCCGGTTTACGCGGTGCAATCCGCAAATGCGGATGAGAGCGTAGTAGGTCCTGCCCTGACAGGATTGCATTCCGTTGCAAGAGCCGACAAATAATAGGAGCTCTTTTTGGGCGTCTAAGTGTCCGCTTGGATTGACGGGAACAGGAGATCCACTGTTGTCCCAATCCCTGGTTCACTCCTTATCCGGATCCGACCATTAACCGCCTGCGCCAATGCCTTTACTTGCAACATCCCTATCCCGGTGCCCTTCTCACCCTTTGTGGTGAAGAAAGGATCGAACACCTTCCGCAAAACTTCCGGAGCCATGCCGCAACCATGGTCTTTGACGCGAACGCGTGCGTAGGTACCCGGCCCGGGTGGGTCAGGTGTCATGGTGGTCTGCACGAATCGCTCAGTGATGACGTGAATCTCCCCGCCACCTGGCATCGCATCTCGCGCGTTTATGACGAGATTAAGCACTGCAGCGTCGAACAGCGCTGGGTCGATCAAGCAGTCCGGGACGTCGGAACCAAGCTCCAGCTTGACGCGGACATCGGGACCGGCGCCATACCTTAAGAGGGGCGCGAAAGACTTGAGGAACTCATTCAAATTGCCAGCATGGGCATCGAGTTCCTGATGCTTTGCGAAGGCGAGTAGCTGTGACGTTAGCTCGATCCCTCGATCGATCCCTTCCCGCGCTGCGGCAATGTAGGCACGCACGCTTTCGGGTGCGTCAGCTCTCCGCTCCGCGAGCCCGAGCCCGGATTGGATTACTGCCAGGAGATTTCTGAAATCATGGGCAATACCGCCTGTCATTTCGCCCAGCGCAGCAAGCCGGTGCGTCGCACGTTCGCGTTGCTCGACTGCAGTTCGGAGATAGAGAGTCGTGTCCGGCATCGGAGTGCGCGCGTCGCGTTCGGCCCGAGATGGTCGTTGAGTTTCACACGGAAACACACAGCCTGTCATAGAAGTCGCCCCTAAAGGTCACTGACGACACCCGAGCAACCCGCGCTCCCATCAATATCGTCGTATTCTGTCTCATTTGTTGCTGAGGGCCGTACCTTTCATGAGCATGATCTAAGCACGCCGGACGACCCTTTTCGTCATAATGTCTTCGACAGTCGGGAATGCCTTGAGGGTCTCCTCCGGTAGGTCGCCATTTGCTCCGACCATTTCAGACCAGCCGTGTACCTCTGGTTCGCCGACGATGATGCGGCCGACCATCCCGGCATGCTCATGCGGGACACAATAATAATCGTACACCCCCTGCTCGGTGAAGGTAACCGAAAAGCTTTCCTTGGGCAGGAGGTAGTCGGAATCCCATGGTTTTGCCGCCTTGGGCATGCGAAGCGGTCGCTCGAAGTTTGCCGGGTGGTAGGCTGTGGTTGTGTGCGAATTGCCAGGATTGAGATTGGTCCAGCGGACCGTCTGACCCGGTTTGATCAGAATGCCAATCGGATCGAACCAGACTTGTGAACCGTCGCCGCGCCCTCGCATCTTGATTTTGACCACCTCGCCGGCCCATACCGACAGAGAAGGCAGGGAAAGGGCGGCGGCGAGACCGCCGCCCGCGCCCAATATCTCACGGCGCGTGAGTGTCATTTGGCGACCCGCGCCTCGTCTGCGGCTGGGACATGCCACAGCACAATGTGGACATGCGGCTCTTCGACGCCTGGATGACCGGCATTGTAGTAGACGTCGACATGGTCGACATTGCCGCCGGGCGCGGCGAGGTTGTCAAAGCGTTTGTCCGGATTGAGATCTTTGATCGGCAGCATATAGATGGTGCTGACAATTTTGCCGTCGTGATCATAGGCAAGGAACGGACCGGCCGGCAGTGTCGCCGGATCGACAAAAAGTTGACCCATGCCAGGTAGGAAGTCGGGCAGCTTCACAAGCTTGCTGACCTGTTGGTAAGGCGCTGCTGGCGGGGATTTGGTGACCTCAGACGCCGCCATGGCGCAAAGCGAGCTGGCCATTGTCACGACAAGTGCGAGGGCGAGCTTCTTCATAGGTTATCTCCTTGTTGAATTCAAAAGTCACGATGCCGACAATTTAGGAGACCGGTACACGAAATCGTTGTTTAGCTTGTTGATACCGCCTGTCGCGCCCTGCCAGTAAGTAGGAGGCCCCTATTTTCGTCAAACGAAATTAGCTGGCATTTCAGTGCAGTAATTCTGCTTGCGCCGCCCGCACTGTTTGCTTGATTTCCGGAAATCCTTCACTACCTGTGAATTGCCATGGATATCTTCAGCCTCCATTTCCGGCGAGAGCCAATCCACCTCAAAATGGGCTCTTAACCCGGACGCGAGAAGGCACTGCCTTCGCGGCCGGGACAGCCAGGATTCCACTTCATCCGAAAGTGAACAGAGCCCTGCTTAAGCAGTGCGACTGATCACTGCGCGTTTGGAACGACACGAAGATTGACGCTCATGATCTCCCCCATCCTGTCAGAAGAAGACATCTCGCTTGACCTTGTGACAAAGGGAAAGCAATCAGCCTTGTCAAAAATCGCGATTAGGATTGCGCGAAGAACTGGGATTGACCAGCAGGTGGTTCTGCGTGGTCTTTTCGACCGCGAGCATCTCGGCTCGACCGGCATCGGCCGTGGCGTCGCGATCCCGCACGCTCTACTCAGCACAATCTATTCGCCGGTCGCGTCTTTGACACGCTTGGCCCAGCCCATTGATTTCGAGGGCCCAGACGACGATCGTGTAGATCTCATTTACACCGTGCTCTGGCCGCGTTCTGCCACTTCCGCCTTTCTCCCTGCCCTTTCGCAAATGTGCCGGCTGTTTCGGGCATCTCAGGTTCGGGAACATCTCCGGCAGGCACGGTCATCTGATGAGGTGTTGGCGATCCTCGAAACTGAATCGCATCAGGAATTCCCTCCCAATTTGCATACTTCCCGTGTCGGACCTTACACCGCAATGTCTAGGCAGTTCAGCAACGCCTAGGTCCCCAGGCCACGTTGGGGCGGACCTTGGGAGGTTTCGCAAAGATAGATTGACAATCTATGTTTTATGGCGATCATCATGGGCGAGCCAAGGCTTGAACCCGCTTGGATGGGACAGAGGAAGCCAGGAGCAAACAGATGAGCCAGAATGATCAGAGCAGGAGGACGATCGTCGTCGACGGCGTCCCATTGCCAGAGTTGCTTGATGAGACAACGATCCGCGAGGTGGTCCACGGTTTTTACGGCGAAATTCGACATGATGACCTTCTCGGCCCCATTTTCCACGATCGGATCGAGCCAGACAGTTGGCCACAGCATCTAGCGAAGATGTGTGACTTCTGGTCTGCGACGTTGCTTCGGACGTCCCGATATGAGGGGCGGCCACTGCCGCCACACCTGGCTATAGCCGGCCTCGGCGAGACGCATTTCCGTCGCTGGTTAAAGTTGTTTCGCAAAACGGTTCGCCGCATTTGCCCGCCCGAGGTGGCAGCGCTCTTTATGGACCGAGCGCTTCGTATCGCGCACAGTTTCCGTTTAGCGATTGCCTTCAACCGCGGTGAGACCACGATTGGCCTCGCACCTATTGTCGAGAAGGACCTTTGATGCAGACTGGTTGGTAAGGATTCTCGCGCCAACAGCAGGAGAGATGCATGCGGCTGACTGCCTTCTCAGACTACGCGTTGCGAATGCTGATGTACGCCGCCTCCGCCGGTGACCGGCTGGTCACGATCGAGGAAGCTGCGCGCACCTTCAACATATCGAAGACGCACCTGAACAAGGTCGCCAATACCCTCACCCGCAGCGGCTATCTGAAAGCCATCCGTGGCCGTTCCGGCGGGCTTGTTCTCGGACAGCGGCCCGAGATGATCCGGATCGGCGACGTCGTGCGGTTGACGGAGCCGGATTTCGCACTGGTTGAATGTTTCGCGACTGATGGAAACCAATGTGTACTAACTGCCTCTTGCAAGCTTTCAGGGATGTTTGGTGAAGCGATTGCCTCGTTCCAGAGCACCCTGGACCGCTATACGCTGGCCGACATCATGCTGGCGCCGAAGGACTTCCTTGGCAGCCCGAAAAGACCCGCTGGCAACGGTGCGGCGCACAACGTCTCATGATTATTTCGTTACGTGCCCGTTTTGCTCCGATGGAGACGCCCATGCCTGACTCAAAGATGAAGGAAAAGCCGTTACCGAGAGAGATCGATTCCGGTATCGACCCCGACAACAGCCTGCTGCCAATGCTTCTTGGCGGGCTTGTGTTGATAGTCCTCGGCGCGATTGTCGTCATGATGTTTGTCTAGTTGGCGACGCATGACGCTGTGTTAGAACATCGTTCAGCAGCATTCGTGCAGTCAAGCGCCCGCGTGACGCCAATGTAGGGCGCGGGCACTCTCGTGATGTCGCCGCTGGGGACATGTTGTCGCAGAACAGAGTCCACTTGAGCCTGGTGTCCGCCGAAGACAATCGCGTATTAGGCGACAATATGGCGCCAGGTTTGCGACGGCGGTACGTGGCCGGACTGTGTACGCCATCGGTGTCGGTGTCTAAGTACAATCAGGTCCGAGACTCCTCAGTTCGATGAAGTGAGTTCGTGAGCTAAAAAAGGCCGGACTGATAAGCCCGGCCAGGTTTGAAGGTAAATACCTCCTGAGGGGAACGCGTCGACGAATGGGGAGAAACGCTCGACGCAACACCTATGTGGGACGCGTAGCTTATCTTACAACGACAGGGTGATGGGCCACAATCGCTGCTCCGTCGAGCCAGGGACGCAAAGCTCGCCTTCATTTGTCGAGCAGGTGGATACCCGCGCACCACCCAGAAGAACTTTGGAATAAATGGCACTAGTTGATCTTTTTTTGAGCCCTATAAACTGCGCAAGAGATCAACATAGAAACTGCAGATATTTAATCATAAAATTCATTTGCTTCACGAAGGACTTGAGCTTTAGCCTAACCTCGATCGTTGTGAGGCGATCGCAAATCAGTTAGGAGAAAACGATCGTGAGCATCAAAATACTTTGCATGGGAGCGGCGGCTCTCACAACTGTAGCTGGCGTAGCATTTGCGGGTGCGCTTGACGAACCGGCAAAAATGGCGCCCTTTCACACCGACTCCACCATGAAGACCTTGAAATCGCAAGCCGACTTCAGGAGCGCGTGGATGGCGATGAACGACGAGGACCGAGCCGGGATGATGAAGGAGTGTGGCGACGAAGCCATAGCCAAAAATCACGACAATTTCTGCAAGATGACCAAGCAACTTGGCGGCGCCAACTGAATGGGGCTTTTTGCGAATCAAAATGGCAGGCACAATTACCTGCCATTTTACGACGGACGCGGCTCCGCCGACCCCAGGGGGGCATTTTAGGACGGTCCCGCCTGGCATACCTCCCGAAGGCTGAAAGTAGCGGACGCGACCGATATTCAGACAGCCCGGCTTTCGCGGGACGGTGATGCGTGATGATGAAACTCCGTGTTGTGACGTGCGTTGTGAGCTGTGCGCGTCAGAGGCTTTCCCATGTATGAAGCGTGGTTTTCCAAACCTGTAGCCGTTGCCACCGGCATCAGCGGCGACATCCGAAACCTTACCAACGCTCGTGAGGCTTTTGACTTGCTCAACGACAAGTGGCGCAACGAAGGAAGCGCCAAGCATCGATCTACACTACGAGCATGCCAGCAGGCGTTGAATGGCAACGTTCCGGCTGACATCGCCAGAGACGCTTTTATTGAAGCAGCGCGGGAAGCGCGCATGTTGGTCGGGTGAGTTGCGGTGACAAGAGCTTGCCCCGCGGTTCAGCGCCCATGAACGCGTCGACCTGCTTACATACTCAGAATGAAAAACGGAAAGCCGGCGGTGAGCTTCTGTGCTTCGGCTGGCGCTCGGAAAACTGAAGCAAGCAAGCCGGCACCGTTCCGTTAGAATGCATCTCGCGTCGCCTTCAGCCCAAACAAACCTATGAGGAGGACGCCGAGTGAGTATCTTCGGAATAAGCGTGGACTGAGTCTGGGCGGCAACGGCGCTTTCCGATCTATCGATCTTCGCAAAGGCCTGCAACGTGGGTTGGCGCCTTCCGGACTCCGGCAATGCGGCGGCGGTAGAGCAAATGGCATTCGTCAAGTCAGCCATCGACCAAGCTACGTCAGCGGGCAGTTTCCAACATCATTCGGCAGCTTCGACCGATCTCGATGCCGGCACGATCCGCGCGGCACAATATTTGAACTCGGGGATCTTGCCGTAAGGATCGAGCATAGGATTGGTAAGCATGTTGGCCGGGCTCTCGTTAAAGCAGAACGGCATGAACACCATGCCATCGGCGACCTCTCGATCGGCCCGCAGAATGGCTTCGACGACGCCGCGCCGCGTTTCTACGTTTATCACGTCCCCCTGCGCAAGGCCGCGGCGCCTGATCTCGTAGGGATTCATCGCAGCAATGCCGTAGGGCTCGATCGCGTTGAGCACCCCGGCGCGGCGTGTCATGGCGCCCGTGTGCCAGTGCTCCAGCAAGCGCCCGGTGGTTAGCACCAGAGGATATTCGTCGTCGGGCACCTCGTCGGGGGGCAGGAGGTCGGCGGGCACGATGCGCCCGCGGCCATCCGCGGTCGGGAACCCGGTGGTGAAGACGATCTCGTTGCCAGGAACATCAGGACCATCGGCAGGATAGACGACGGACTCCTCGCGTTCGATGCGCTCCCAGGAAATATGCTTCAGCGACGGCATTACTTGCGCCATTTCGCCGAAGACATCCGAAACGTGTTTGTAGTTCCAGTCCAGCCCCATGCGTCTGGCAAGCTCGATGATGAGATCGAGATCCTGCCGCGCCTCGCCGGGCAGGTTGACGGCGGGTCGGCCGATCTGCACCTGCCTGTTTGTGTTGGTGTAGGTGCCGAGTTTCTCCGCATGCGCGGAGGCCGGGAGCACCACGTCGGCGTGCCATGCGGTTTCGGTCAGGAAGATGTCCTGAACTACCAGATGCTCAAGCTTGGCGAGTGCGGCGCGCGCATGGCTCTGGTCGGGATCGGACATGGCCGGGTTCTCGCCCATAATGTACATGCCCCGGATCTCGCCGTCATGGATCGCGTCGACGATCTCGACGACGGTCAAGCCGCGTTTGGGGTCGAGCGCCTGGCCCCAGAAATTCTCGTACTGGCCGCGGATATCGGCATTCTCCACCGATTTGTAGTCGGGGAAATACATCGGGATGAGGCCCGCGTCCGAGGCGCCCTGGACGTTGTTCTGGCCGCGCAGCGGATGGAGCCCTGTGCCGGCGCGCCCGACATGGCCGGTGATCAGCGCCAGCGCGATCAGGCAGCGCGAATTGTCCGTTCCGTGGGTGTGCTGCGAAATGCCCATGCCCCAAAAGATCATCGAACGCTCCGCCTTGGCATAGGTGCGTGCCACATCGCGCAGCACACCGGCCTCGATGCCGCAGACGGGAGCCATCGCCTCGGGCGAGAAATCCTTCACCTTTGCCTTCAATGCCTCGAAGCCGGAGACGTTGGCCTGGATGTACTGCTGGTCATAGAGCCTCTCGTCGATGATGACGTGCAGCAGCGCGTTCAGCATCGCCACGTCGCTGCCTGGCTTGAAGCGGAGGCTGTAGGTCGCGTGGCGCATCAGTTCCTGGCCGCGCGGGTCTATCACGATCAGCTTGGTGCCGCGCTTTGCCGCTTGCTTAAAATAAGTCGCCGCCACTGGATGATTTGTCGCCGGCCGCGCGCCGATGATGATCACGCATTCGGCCTTCATGGCATCCATGAAAGGCGCCGAGACCGCGCCAGAGCCAACGCCCTCCATCAGAGCGGCCACCGATGAGGCATGGCAGAGCCGGGTGCAATGGTCGACATTGTTGGTCCCGAATGCCTGCCGAACGAATTTCTGGAAGAGATAGGCCTCCTCGTTCGAGCCCTTGGCGGAGCCGAAGCCGGCCAGTGCGTTGCCGCCATGGTCGTCGCGAATGCGCTTCAGCCCGCTGGCAGCGCGCTCCAGCGCTTCTTCCCAGGTGGCCTCGCGGAACACGGTGAGCGGGTCGACATCGCGCAGATCGATGTCGCCGGCTTTCGGCGCATCGTCGCGGCGGATCAGCGGCTTCGTCAGCCGTTCGGGCGACATCACATAGTCGAAGCCAAAGCGGCCCTTGACGCAGAGCCGGTTCTCGTTCGCCGGACCATTGCGGCCGTCGACCTGGACGATTTTATTGTCCTTGACGGCGACGCGCGTCTGGCAGCCGACGCCGCAAAACGGGCAGACCGTGTCGACAAGCTTGTCGAACGCTTGGACGACACGGGTCTTGCCGGTTTCGTCCATCAGCGATTTCTCGTAGAGCGCACCAGTCGGGCAAGCCTGGACGCATTCGCCGCAGCTGACGCAGGTCGACAGGCCCATGGGGTCGTGCATATCGAAGACAGGAACCGAGTGATTTCCGCGCTCGGCCATGCCGATCACGTCGTTGACCTGCACCTCGCGGCAGGCGCGCACGCAAGCGCCGCAGGTGATGCAGGCGTCGAGATTGACGGCAATGGCCGGATTGGTGATGTCGAATTCTGGCGCTAGCCCCTCCTCGGTGAACTTGGAACGGTATCGGCTGCCCGAAATTCCCATCGAACCGGCCCATTGCCAGAACGCAGACAGGTTGTCTGGACCGTCGCTCGCCGATCGCATGTTGCTTGCGAGGAGCTCGAATACCATCTCGCGTGATTTGCGGGCGCGTTCGGTATCGGTTTTCACGACCATGCCGGCAGAAGGCTGGCGAACGCAGGAGGCAGCCAGCACGCGCTCGCCTTCGATGTCGACCATGCAGGCGCGGCAATTGCCGTCGGGACGATAACCCGGCATGTCGACATGGCACAGATGCGGAATTTTTGTACCCTGGCGCTTGGCGACATCCCAGATAGTCTCGCCAGGGGTGGCGCTTACGGTTTGCCCATCGAGGGTGAATACCGTGCTCTCGGCCATCAGAGGTCACTCCGGAAATGCGTCAGCAAATGATTGACCGGATTGGGCGCTGCCTGGCCCAGGCCGCAGATCGACGAATCGCGCATGACCATTTCGAGGTCGCGAATCTTGTCTTCCGGCATCAGACCCTGCTCCTGCAAGAGAGCCACCAACTTTTCGGTCCCGTCGCGACAAGGCGTACACTTCCCGCAGCTCTCATGCTTGAAGAATTTCATCAGATTGAGCGTGACCTGCTTTATATTGTCGGCCCGCGAGAACACGACGATAGCATGGGAGCCGACGAAGGCGCCCTGCTTGGCCAGATCGCCGCCGAAATCGAGCGGAATGTCGCCCAGTGTCGCTGGCAGGATACCGCCTGAGGCGCCGCCCGGCAAATAGGCCTTGAACTCATGACCGTCCGCCATGCCGCCGCAATAGTCGTTGATCAATTCGCGTACCGTTACGCCGGCCGGCGCCAGCTTGACGCCGGGATTTTTCACGCGGCCGGAAACGGACCATGAGCGGATGCCGGGGTGGCCGGGCTTGCCCTGCGTAGCGAACCATTGCGCGCCCTTTTCGACGATGTCGCGGATCCACCAGAGCGTCTCGACATTGTGGTTGAGCGTCGGTCGTCCGAACAGGCCGACCTCGGCGATGTAGGGGGGGCGGTGGCGCGGCATGCCGCGCTTGCCCTCGATGCTTTCCAGCATCGCACTCTCCTCGCCGCAGATATACGCACCAGCGCCGCGGCGGAGTTCGATGAACCCCGGCTTGACGATGCCGGTAGCTTCGAGTGCGGCGATCTCCTGACGAAGAATGGCGAGCACCGCAGGGTATTCGTCACGCATGTAAAGATAGATCCGTTCCGCCTCGACCGCGTGCGCTGCAATCAATGCACCCTCAAAGGCACGGTGCGGATCTTGCTCGAGATAGATGCGGTCCTTGAAGGTGCCGGGCTCGCCCTCGTCGCCATTGATCGACATCAGGCGCGGGCCCGGATAGGAGCGCACGATCTGCCACTTCTTGCCGGCAGGGAAACCAGCACCGCCCAGGCCCCTCAAGCCCGCATCGCCCAGGGTGGCGATGAGCTGGTCTGTGTTCAGCGTCCCAATCCGTACCTGCTGCAAAAGCTGGTAGCCTCCTGCCTGGCGATACGCCTCCAGTCCCACATAATCGGGTATGCTTACATCGGTCTCCGCTGCCGCGGCCATGCGCAGCAGGGCCTCGGCAGTTGCCTGGTCGACCTCGCGATTACCGATACGTGCGGCCGGCGCGCCAGCGCAGCGGCCCATGCAGGGCGCGCGCATGACCCTGATCGCCGGATCGGCGCCCGCTTGCAATTCGGCCAGGAGCGTCTCGGCGCCTGCCAGCATGCAACTCACTGAATCGCACACACGGATTGTCAGCGGCGCCGGCGGCATCTCGCCTTCCTTCACGACGTCGAAATGGTCGTAGAACGTCGCCACCTCGTAGACCTCTGCCTGCGACAAACGCATATCTTGTGCCAGCGCCCGCAAATGCCGCGCTGACAGGCAGCCATATCGGTCCTGGATAAGGTGGAGGAATTCAATCAGCAAGTCGCGCCGTCGCTGGCGCGCGCCAAGCAGCGCCTGGACCTCGGCGAGCGCGGCGTCATCCAGCGGCCTGCCCTTTGGTCCGCGATCACGCCGCCGCTGTTCCTGCATCGTCATGTGCTCGCCTCCCGCGTGCCCCTTACCTCGTAACGATATCCGGCGGACCATGATGTCGACTATGAGGCACGATATGTTCCCTGCACGACCAAGGCTGGGCGTTGCCAGGTCATATCGTGGAACCGCGGGAGATGTGGTGCAACCCTTCAGATCGTCGCAGCTTGCGCTTTTTCGATCACGAACACGATCCGATCGTCGTCGCGTTCCGTCGATTCAAGGCGTTCTCCCATTTCAGTGAGAAGATTTGGTATGTCGATGACCGCCAGTGGGTCCGTGCAGTGAACCTCGAGCCGATCGCCTGGCCTCAAGGCTTTCAGCGCCTTACGCGTCTTCAGTGCGGGCAAGGGGCATTTAAGCCCGGTCAGATCCAGCTTCGTCGTGGTCATCATGGCCAGCATGATGCCCGACGGGGCGTGGCATCGTCAATTGGAGCGTTGGGGTCTTGGCTCCTGCTTCTGGCGCGGCCGGACGGCTGTCACAGAAGACTGGAATAGGCGAGGAAGTTGACCGTGTGGCCCGGCTCGACATGGACTATCTCCTCACCCAGTTCGACGAGACCGTCCGTGGCGACCAGAGATGAAAGCAGTCCGGCGCCTTCTCGGGGGAACTTCGTCGCCTCGTAGGAACCATCCGCGGTCGCGTGCACGTTTGCTCGTACATACTCGCGCCGTCCCTGCTTCTTGCTGTAAGAAAAGCCGGCCCGCACAGCGATCGGGATCGGCGGTTGCTGCCGCGCCCCGACGAGGGCGAGGATCGCAGGGCGGGCAATATGGGCGAAGGTGACGAAGCTTGCCACCGGATTGCCAGGAAGTCCGATCAGCGGGATTCCATCGATCACGCCCATGGCGACGGGCCGGCCCGGCTTGATCGCGACGCGCCAGAACACCAAGGTTCCGGCGCTCTCGACAGCGGCCTTCACGCAGTCGGCCTCGCCCGTCGACACACCGCCCGAAGTCAGGATCAGGTCATGGCTCGATGCCGCTTCGCGCAGCTTTTCGGCAATCAGGCGGCTGTCATCCATCAGGATACCGAGATCGGTGACGTCGCAGCAGAGCCGAGCGAGCATTGCCGTAAGCATGAAGCGGTTCGAGTCGAAAAGCTGCGCTGGTCCGCGCAGGTCTCCAGGCGCAACGATTTCGTCCCCGGTCGAGAACACTGCGACACGTATCCTGCGCTTGACCTGGAGTTCGATGAATCCCAATGCGGCGGCCAGCGCGACATCTTGCGGCCGCAGCCGGTGGCCGGCTGGGAGGACGCCTTCACCCAGTGCGACATCCTCACCCATAGGACGGACATTGGCACCCGTTTTCAAGCCGGGCGGGAGAATGACCCGGCCAGATCCGTCCACGCTCACATCTTCCTGCATGAACACTGTATCGGCCCCCTTGGGCATTGGAGCGCCAGTGAAAATGCGCATCGTTTGGCCGGGCAGCACAGGTTCATCCGGCGCCATGCCGGCCTGAACCCTCCCGGCAACGGCGAACGCCGTTTTGACGGTTTGCGGCAGGTCGGCCCCTCGCACGGCATACCCATCGACCGCGGAATTTGTGAAGGGTGGCAGCGGCAGCGGTGCGACCATCTTCCTCGCCAGGAAGCGTCCATCCGCCAGCACGAGCGAGACCGCCTCGACCTCCTGCACAGCACTCAGTTTCGAGGCGATGAGCGCGGCGGTCTCGTCGATGGGCCGCATCGGTCCGCCGAAAGCGAAGCAGTCATCCGAGATTTGCGCCATTTATGTTCCAATTGCACGAGGGTGCCGCCTTGGCAGCAATCGCATCAATCCGAGCTTTTTTTAATTAGCTTCGGTTGAACACCTGTAAGATACATCAGGCCAGAGCAGTGGCGAGCCAGAATACGACGTCAGGAGACTGCCATGCATTTGATGAGACGCCAACCCGAACACGCCATCATCACACCCGACCCGCAAGACCGACGGCTGACCGAGTTGGTCGCGGGCGTCGACCATACAGGCGCGACGGTGGAGGTCCGCGTACCGATAGAACGTGCCCTGACGCTCTATCTCAACGCGCAGGAGATCGTCACCATGATGACGGTCAACGATTACCCTGAATATCTTGCGCTTGGCTATCTGCTGAACCAGAACATGCTTCTGCCTGACGACGTGGTGACGGATGTCGAGTATGACGAAGACCTGCAGGTCGTGGTCGTTCGCACCGAGCGCAACACCGACTACGAGCAGAAGCTCAGAAAGCGGACGCAGACCTCGGGTTGCGCCCAAGGCACTGCGTTCGGCGACGTGTTGGAGGCGATCGAGGACATCACACTTCCGCCCGCTGAGCTTCGCACCTCCTGGCTCTACGAGCTGACGCGCAAGATCAACACCACGCCGTCGCTCTATCTGGAAGCAGGCGCGATTCATGGCTGCGTCCTTTGCAGGGAGGGCACGCCAATCTGCTATATGGAGGACGTCGGGCGCCATAACGCCGTCGACAAGATCGCTGGCTGGATGTACCGCCACACCGTCGATCCGGCAGACAAGATCATCTACACGACCGGGCGGCTGACCTCCGAGATGACGATCAAGACGGTACGGATGGGCATTCCGATATTGATCTCGCGCTCCGGCTTCACAGCCTGGGGCGTGGCGCTGGCCCGCCAGGTGGGGCTGACGCTGGTCGGCCGGGCGCGCGGCAAGCGCTTCACCGTGCTTTCGGGCCAGGAGCGGATCGTCTTCGACCAGGACCTCGCTTCGGTCGGTGAGGAAGCGCCGCGCCACCGCCGCAAGGGTGCCGAGCATGACGACTGAGGGAACCGTAACGCTGGGCGTGGTGCTCGCCGGCGGTCTGGGTCGGCGCATGGGCGGCGGAGACAAGCCGACGCGTGTGATCGGCGGACGAACGATGCTTGAGCATGTCATCGAACGGCTAGCGCCGCAATGCGACGGGCTCGTTCTTAACGCCAATGGCGACCCCGCTCGCTTCGCCCGCTTTGGCCTGCCCGTTGCCGCCGACACGATCGAGAGCTATCCGGGACCTCTTGCCGGCATACTCGCCGCACTCGATTGGACGGCGGGGAACAGGCCGGGTGTAGAATGGGTGGTCAGCGCTGCCGGCGATTGTCCCTTCCTGCCGAGCGACCTCGTTGCACGCCTCCAGCAGGCGCGCATCACAGAGAAAGCAGACTTGGCGGTGGCGGCATCCGGCGGCCAGGCGCATCCGGTCATCGGGCTCTGGAAAGTCGCGCTGCGGGATGAATTGCGGCATGCGTTGACCAACGAGGGTCTCCGCAAGATTGACCGGTGGACCGCCCGCCAGCGCCTTGCCACCGTATCCTGGCCCGTCGAGCCGGTGGACCCGTTCTTCAACGCCAACACGGTCGAGGATCTTGCCGAAGCTGAGCGCCTGGCCGCGTTGCTTTCTGCTAACCCGGCCGGCTGAACCCAGCGCGCTCCAGGCCCAGAAGGACCTCGTCGGTCCGGAGAGCCTCGAGGAATGCGTGCACCGAAGGCCGTTCCTTTCGCGCAGAGATCATTGCGAAGTCGTAGTGCTCTTCGGTCAGCACGATAAAACCGAGCCCCGCCGCACGCGCGACGGGCGCGATGGTGACACCCCAGTCGGCGCGCTCTTGCGCCACCGCCGCGGCGACGGCATTGTGCGAGCGCGGCTGATTCCAGTAGCCGTCCGGGCGTTCCACGCCGAGGAGCTGGTCGATCAGGATGCGCGTTCCCGAGCCTTGGTTGCGGTTGACCATCATGCAATCGCGGTCGGCGAGCGCCGCACGGACCGCCTCCTCCGCGCCGAGGCCCTCGAAACGCTCGTCCCCTTGGCGGAATACCAAACCTTGCATGCGCCGCCAGCCTGGCACGAGTTCGAGACCGTCACCGAGGAAAGGCGCGTTGTAAATCCGCGTCTTCGGGTCGAAGAGATGGATGGGGGCGAGATCGCACTCGCCGCGCTTGGCCGCTGCAAGACCGCCCAGGCTTCCCACAGGCAGCGAGCGCACTGAAATCCCGCGGCGCGAAAGTTCGCCAACGACCAGATCGAGGCCGACGCAATGACTGCCGATGACGACGAGGTCGGGAACGCGGACCCGCGGCGTGAACAGCGTCACCGCCACGTCGGCACCGGCAGGCACGTGATCGGCGAGTGCCTCGATGCGGATGAAGCCGTCCGCCTGGGTAAAGGATGTTATCGCTCCCGAGCCCTTGCCGGTCGGATAGGCCGTCAATCCTCCCTGCCCTTGCACAAGGGAAACCATGGCGAATTCGGTCCGCCCGAGTTCGGAAGGAATCCGCAACGGAAGGCTTGCGGTGACCTGAGTATCGACGCGCGGCGGCAGCCCCGCCATGCGCCGCAGGGCGGGTACCACCATGTCATGGAAGGTGAACATGGCCGAGGTCGGAAATCCCGGCAGGATGATGACCGGCTTGCCCTCGCACACAGCCAGGCAAAGTGGCTTTCCGGGTTTCAGTGCCACGCCGTGGGCGATGATACCGGGCTTGCCCAGTCGGCCGATAATGCGATGCGTGACATCCCCTGCCCCTTTGGACGTGCCGCCCGACAGGATCAGCACGTCGTGGGCGGCGAGCGCCTCGCGCATAGCCTTCTCAAGTTTCGCCTCGTCGTCGGGAAAGGCGCCGAGAAAATGCGCCTCGCCGCCATTTTCAGTGACAGCCGCAGCGATGATCGGGCCGTTGGCATCATAGATGCCGGCCGGTCGCAACGGCTCGCCCGGCTGAACGAGTTCATCGCCCGTGGAGATCACGGCCACGCGTGGCCTGCGAGCCACTGTCAGCTGTGCGATTCCGCAGGCAGCGAGCATGCCGATCTCGCGCGAGCCGATTTCGGTTCCGGCACGCAGCAAGACTTCTCCTCGCGCCATGTCCGATCCCGCGTTGGAGATAAACTGGCCGGGCGAGATGCTGCGGGCCACCTCAATGGCACTCAACCCGGCGGGATGGGTGTGCTCCACCATGACGATCGCGTCCGCGCCGCGGGGCAGCGGTCCGCCGGTTGCGATGGACGTGGCGGTGCCGGTCAGAACGGGCAACTGCGGAACCGTGCCGCAGGCAATCGCTTCCGCATTGAGCGCAAGCCGAACGGGACGCGGTTCAGAGGCGACGGCGAGGTCGGCTGCACGCACCGCGAAGCCGTCGACATTTGAGCGGTCGAACGGCGGCACGTCGACCGGCGCTGCGACGTCCTCGGCAAGAACCAGCCCCAGCGCGTTGGCCAGCGTCCGCTTCTCGGTCGGTAGTGGGCGGGGAAACAGCTCGGCCTCGAAGCGCGCCAGTGCAGCTTCGCGCGATAGTATGGTCAGGAACTGCTCCTGGCCGCTGTTCTGCTGGGCCGATGTTGGAGAATGCGTCATGGCGGAACACCGATCAAAAGTTGCGGAGCGGAACGGCGGCGACAGGCGTGCCGGCGGCATACCCCTCGCTATCGTCAGGAACTGCAAGCCAGGCGTCGGCAAGACGCATGGCGTCCAGCGAAAAGTCGCCGACAGCGAGCGGTGTCCACACATCCCGCTCCTTTGCGAGCAGAACGATCTCGCAAAGCCCGACCGCGGATGAAATTTTCCGCGAGAGTGGCAAGATAATGCCGGACCGTTCAGATCTGCCCGACAGGCGGTCCAAGACTGGCTGGACGAGTGCAAGGAACCCCGCGAAAGCCTGTTGCGGCGATCCGGCCAATGCGACGATCGGTGTCTTGCCGAGCCGCCCTATCGCCGTTGTCCCCCCGGGCCGCAGAGCAATGCCATGCGCGAGCAGAACCCGGCGCCGCGCGAGAGCCTCGGCGGTCACATCGGCGCAGCCATCGCCAGTACCGCCGATCAGGAGCAGCAA
>NZ_RZRO01000139.1:0-11741 GCF_003997975.1 Mesorhizobium sp. M7A.F.Ca.US.005.03.1.1 | reverse complement strand
GTCTCAGCCACCTTGCCGACGAACCCTTCCAACGGTTCGAGCGGCATCATGATGCCGACCGGCGCGATACGCATCGCCGCACCATTGGTGTCGCCGCTGCGCCCCGCTTCCTCAGCCGGCACACCATTGTTGATGGCGTCGATGGCGCGTTTGGTCGATGGCCCCAAAAGGTCATAGCTGCCACGCGCCTTAACCTCGCGTTCCCAGTCGAGCAGCGCATTGACCCAGCGCGCATGGTCGAAACGGTCGCCGGATTCGACCAGGATGCGGCCGAGCAGCAACGCCTGCTCGGTATCGTCGGTGATGGTGCCAGCGGCCAGTCCCTTCGACACCGGATGATCCGGGAAAGGCTCGATGAAATCCTCGACATGGCCGTAAAGTTCGGCAATGCGAACCGGCGACAAAAGCTGCGTCGGCATGCCGAGCGCATCGCCCAGCGCTCCGCCGACAAGCGCCCCCATGGCGCGGTCAATAGCCTTGCTGGTTGCATCCGACATCGCTCAGAACCTCATATGCAGCGCAAAATGCGCCGGATTGAGCAGGCTGGTGACGTACTCGATCGGCCGGTCGTCGGCGGCGCGCGTCAGCCGGCGGCCACGCAGGAAAGGCGTGCCTTGCGGGCAGCCGAGGATGGCCGCATCCTCGGCATTGAGCATCTCGATCTCGACCCATTCCTCGCCATGGTCGGGAATGAGGCCGGCGACGCGCAGCGTCTGGTGCAGCGAGCCCTCGCGCAATCCGCGCAACGGTACGTCCTCGAGCTCGGAGGACAATGGCAACCGGCTGCGCTCGATGGAGATCGCATGGCCGTCGCTGGCGTTGGTGCGCACCCGGTCGACGGCGATGAAGAACGGGCTTTCGATGCCAAGCAGCGCAGCCAGATCGGGGTCTTCGATGACCTCCAGCCGCAGCGTCCGCGTCTCGGCATTGGCGCCGGCATCGGCCAGCGCGCGCGACCAGCCGATCGAGTCGTCGACCGGCTTGCCGTCGAAGGTGACGAACGAGCCGATACCAACCTTGGTCGTGATCAGCCCGCGGCTGGACAGTTCCTCGAGGCCTTTGCGGACCGTATTGCGGCTAACGGAGAAGCGCTGGACGAGTTCGTTCTCGCTTTGAAGGCGGTCGCCGAAACCGAGGACGCCGGAACGGATCTCATGTTCGAGGACGGTGGCGATCTGCTCGGGCTTGCCCGTGCCGGGAGACAGTTGAACCGCGCGCCGCTTCATAAGGGTACCTGTTCAATGAACCTGTATAATCCTGTTCAATACCGAGGCCCGGATGCTATGTCAACAGATGCCGAAGACTGACCAACAGGCAGCGAAATGTGCGGGATAACCGTGCAGGGCGTGCCGAGAGGCAGGTCAATAGCCCTGAAAAGCCGGTCGGCGATCGCCAAAAAGAGGCTACATCAAGGGGATGGAGCCAGATCCTGATTCAATTTCACCAGGGGCAGGCTACGGGATCGACACCTCACGCGGTTCGACGAGGATGTCCGCCTCGATAGCGGCGTTGATGAACGCCGCTCTTGCCGCCGAGACTTCTTTCTTTCCCTCGAGCACGGCCAGACAGGCCTTGCGGGCAACCATATGCTTTTGCCCGGTCGCAACCGGCCAGCGGTTCAGCAGGATGTCGGCAGCCTGAGCGACCCGCTCCACGTTGAAGATCGAGTTTCGCGATCGGCCGAGCGCAATCCTGACCGGCTCATCGAAACGCTGATCTTGCACGATGCCACTCCCCAAAGTCGGCATTCATCGATTCGCGGCCTTCAACCCCGAGCAATGTGATAGGTTCTGCGCCAAAGGTGCAAGATGTCCGATTCCAGTGGCCAGAAAAATCCCAGGCTGATCGTCGTGGTCGCGTTCGATCGCGGTGAGGATGGCGAGTTGTTCCCAGCCTTTGGACCCGCCGACCAGCAGAGCGAGGATCGCGCCATACGCACCGCCAGGGCTCTGACGGCAAAGCATTCCGGCGTCATCGCCTGGAGCCGTGAGGCCGATCCGACGCTGGGCGAATATGGTCCGCCGAACACGCTCTTCGTCAGCGGTGACGTGCCTGACATGGAGTAGTCGACTGGCGCCAGTATCTGAACGCCTCGCCCATAGGGTTTGATGCGAGCCGGTTTTCCCTCGCCAGCAAGCAAAAGCCCGCTACGGTGAACCGGAGCGGGCCTTGGAGGAGGACAAGGGGTGGGACCCTCCCCTCTTGTTTCCACGGGGGGGGGTGTGGACCGCAATGACCATACGAAAGTTTTGCAGAGTGCAGGATCACAAGCCGGCTTGCCTGCATCACAATCCGGTGCACGCCGACATTGGGGCGCTCACGAGATTGCGATCAGTTGGCGATAACTCGGCTAGATGCGCCCGAGTACGACAAGCACGATGACAATGAGCAGCACGAGCCCAAGGCCGCCGCCGCCATAGGAGCCGGCGCCGTAGGATTGAACGTCGCAGCTGCGATGTTCAAAAGACGAGCGCTCCAAAGGCCTACCGTTCCGCGATTGTGGCGGGCATCGCGCGGAAGAAGTCACGCCAGCAACAGAACAGCCATCCAGGTGATGGCAACCAGAATTTAATTCCGGCACGCCTGTGGACCGCAGAAAGCCCACCAGTGTGGCGGGCTTTCCGATCGGCCGGAGATGGCGAGAAGCCGATTGCAGAAGCAATTACGCGAGGTAGTGAGTTTCAGCTTCACAGAGAGAATACTGAAATTGAAGTGTGGTATATATATCTCAAAATTTCTGAAATAATAAAGTTGTAATATTAGTTTGCACAAACAATGCGCAGGTCTATTGACGATCAACGTTGCCAGTGTGGTTGCTGCGCGCCGGGGCGCTTGTCAAACGACGCCGTAGAACAGCCTGTAGTGGACGCGCTTCATATAGTCCCGATACTCCGGCGTGACGGCCAGCAGCGCCTCTTCACGCAGGATGCGGTGCACCTGGAAGAAGGTGATCACCGCGTAGACAGCTAGATTGTAGAAGGAAAAGGCCGATAGCAGGAACAGGACATGGCCGGCAAGATAGCCGGCATAGATCGGATGCCGTACCAGGCGGTAGGCACCGCCTGTCATCACGCCGCGATTGCCCGGCAGAATGGCGAAAGAACGCCCCAGCGATATCTTTCCCCAGATCACGAACCCCAACGCCAGGGCCTGCAGCGGCGCCGCAACATGGACCGGGATGATGGCCACGCCCGGCTCCAGGTCGATGAAACCGACACCGAAGCTGGCGATCACGGAGACAACCACCGTGAGCGGGTTCCAGTCGCGAACCTTCGGCCGACGCGACAGAAGCAGCCAGGTAAAGGTCAGGATCTCGGAAATCGCCACCAGCGCCACATTGATGCGCGTCGGGTCGAGCATCAGGTGATACACGCCGCGGTAGACGAACATGCCCGCGAAGGCCAGCGCGCAGATCCGAAAGAAACCTTCGCGCAAATCCACCAGGATCTCACGCTTTCGGGCTGCGGACAGAATCGTGCCGTCACTCACGTGCGAAAGCGCCTCGCTTTTTGATATCAGCAATGCAAACACCCCAATGATCCCTCAGGGCGACCTTTGCACGCAACCATTGCCGGGCAGTTAATCAACAAGATCAGATCGGTCTTAAACTGGCTGTCGGGGAGCCAGGGCGCCACTTCCAGACGACCTGCTCCACGCGGTCGCCCAGAAAGACTGACGACCCATGTCATTTGGTTTTGCCAGACTAGCTCAGATAGTCGTTGCGGAAATAGCTCCCGAAATCCGGGCGTCGAGCAACCAGCTTGCCGTCGGAATCGCGCAAAATGCCGGAGGCGAAGAGATAGTCGCCAATCGCTTCCATCTTGGCCGGATCCATCGCCCCGATGGCCCCGCTTTGGCTGCGTAGATAATGGCCGTCGATCAATGCCTTCAGCGAGGCGTGGATCAGCGCCGGATTGGTCAAGGCATCCTTGTTTGCAGCGATCAGCAGGGTTGCCGCATCGTCGGGGTGGTCGACAGCGAACTGGTAGCCGCGTCGCGTCGCCTGAACGAAGTCGGCCGCAGGCTTGGGATTGGCCTGGAGATAGGCTTCGCTCGAAGAGATCAGCGTCGTGTGCTCGTCAGGCACGCCATAATCGGCATAGACGAAGCTGCGCTGTTTGACGCCCCTGAGTTCGGCTTCGACACCCTCCCAGGTCGAGACTTCGAGCGTGAAATCGACCGACCCATTGGCCAGCGCCTCATAGGCTGAGGTGCCGAGCGTCACCGTCTCGAAATTGCCCTTGCCGCCGTCGTGGCGGATGATGGTCGATATCAGCGCGTTTTCCCAGGCACTGCCGAAGCCGCCATAGATCAAGCCGTCGAGGCTTCTTGGGCTTTTGATCTCGTTGCGTGCCGCATTGAAGACCACGCGGCCTGTTTCGGATTGCACCACCGCATAGACGCCCTTCAGATCCGCCCCGGCGGTTCTCTGGGTGAACAGGCTGATGGTGCCGTTGATGCCGAAATCGGCGACGCGGTTTGCGACCAGCGTGCCCGCACCGGTATCGCTGTAGGGCAGGATGTCGACCTCGAGCCCGGCTTCGCGATAAAACCCTTTGTCGCGGGCGACGAACAGTCCGATGTGGTTGGTATTGACCGTCCAGTCGAGGGCGACGGTGACCTTTTGTGCCGCCGATTGTGCTCGAGCCCGACCCGTCCCGGCAATCAAGGGAAGGCCGGTGGCAAGGGTCAGCAACAAGGCCTGCCGACGCGTCAAGTCAGTCATGATCGTGTCCTTTGGATGGATTGGGGTTGAGGATGATGTCGAGGATTTCGGCCTCGAGCGCGCTTGCCTGGCGCGCGGCATCGCCGCCAAGGCTGCGCGGGCGCGGCAACGGCACCCTGATTTCACGCACGATGCGGGCCGGGCGCGCCGACAGCACATAGATGCGGTCGGACAGGAACACGGCTTCGCGCACGTCATGGGTGATCAAGAGCGCCGTCCAGCGATGATGCCGCCACATCTGTTCGAGCCAGCGCTGCATGGCGGTGCGGGTCAGCGCATCGAGCGCGCCGAACGGCTCGTCGAGCAGGAGCATGTCGCGCTCCTGCACCACGGTGCGCAGCAAGGCCGCGCGCTGGCGCATGCCGCCGGACAGCTGCGCGGGAAAATGCCGCTCGAAGCCGGCAAGCCCGAATTCGGCAAACAACGGCGCAACGCGCGCCCGCGCCGCCTGTCTCCTCATACCTTGCACTTCGAGCCCGAGCGTCGTGTTGTCGAGGATGCGCCGCCATGGCATCAGCGCGTCGCGCTGCGGCATGAAGGCGAAGTGCCTTCCGTGGTCGTCGAGCCGCGCGCCGTCGAACAACATCTCGCCCTCGCCATGCTCGGCGCCGGTCAGAAGCTGGAACAGCGTCGACTTGCCGGCACCCGAGGGTCCAAGGATCGAGACGAACTCACCAGCGCCGACGCTGAGCGAAATATCGGCCAGCACGTCGAGCCCACCGAACGCCTTGTGCACATGCCGCAGTTCGAGCCGGCTCATCGCCAGGCCCCCTTCCCGGCAGTTTCCCTGCCGGCTCGCTCCCAGGGCATGGCAAGACGCTGCAGCAACACGGTCAACCCGAACAGGACAAGGGTCAGCGCCGCGCTGACACCGACGGCGGCAAGAACCAGATCAGGACGGAAATTGTTCTTGGCATTGAGCATGTAGATGCCCAGTCCCTTTGCGGCACCGGCATACTCGGCGAAGATGGCGCCGACCACCGCATAGGTGATGGAGATCCTCAACCCGGCAAAGAAGTAAGGCAGCGCCGAAGGCAGTCGCGCGAGCAGGAAGATGCGCCAGCGCCCTGCCCCCATGGCGCGCAGCATTTGCCCGATCTCGGCCTCGGTCGCCTCATAGCCTTCGACCAATGCGACCAGCATCGGAAAGAAGGTGACCAGCGCCACCAGCATGATCTTGGGCGCCAGCCCGAAGCCGAACCACAGCACCACCAGCGGCGCGACCGCCACCAGCGGCAAGGTCTGGCTGACGATGAAGACGGGAAACAACGCACGCCGCAGCGGCTGGAAGAAGTCGACCAGCATCGACAGCACGAAGGCGGCGCTGAGCGAACAGGCAAAGCCAAGAAGCGTGGCACGGATGGTCGGAACGGCATTGTCGGCCAGCGCCTCGCGATTGAGCATCGCTTGCTCGAAGACGCGTGACGGCGCCGGCAGTATCGTGGCCCTGATGCCGGAATAGGCGGCATAAAGCTCCCACGCCATCAGGAGCAAACCGGCCGAGATCATGGCCGGCATTGCCTTGACGAGAAAGCTCGCGATCGGGCGCGAAGCGACTGATGATGAGACCACGGGAGATAACCTTTGACGGCCGCGAGAGCGGCGCGGCTTCAGACGGCCGACGGGCTGTTGGCCGAGACCGTGACGTCGAGGGTTACGTGGCCAGCGCCCGGTCCGAAACGGCAGAAAGCCTCGTCCAGCGCCGAAAAGATCGCACCGGCGTCACCGCGCAGTTTCGTGCAGAAATGCTTGGAGCGCTCATAGACGCCGGACTGCTTGAGAAAGTCTATGCAGCCGTAGATCTCGTCCATGTGGTCGTCTGTGCCCATCACATAGAGCGAGAACTGCGCCGCCGCCGGCTGGCCGGTGGCAGCAGCATTGCGCACCGCCGCGACGGCCGCATCTTTACGCGGGCCGAGTGGCCCGACGGGCCTGCCAAACGCATCGGAGCGGCAGATCGGATCATCCGGCTCGCCCGGGCAGCCGCGCGAGATGGTGGCCGACAACACGCAATGTTTGCCGCTGCGTGCCGCCGCCACGAAGAGGTCGCGCATGGCAGGAAACAGCACTTCGGGCGGCCCGACCAGCAAGGTCGAGATGTCGTCGGTCTCGATCCTGAGTTTGTCGCGCCAGGGATCGAGCGCACCGAGCGCGCCAAGGATGACACCGACGAAATCGTCGGTCATGGGATATAGGGAAATCTGTGCGCCTGAAAACATCGCCCGCCTCGCTCCGCTGGTATTACCCAGATCAGCTTCTAGGGTCTGTGGGCTTGCCGCCCCCGTCTCAGCCCCGACCGTACGGAGCACCCCTGTGGATGTGCGCCTTAAAGCATCATTCGAGTTGAAGGAAAAGCCGTTTTTTTATCGCACTGCGCCAAAAGCATTGCGCCAGGGCGGGAGCGGTTGGCTCTGCCGGCGCGAGAATTTATCGGGAACCTTCACCAGGCCGCGAGGTTGTCCCACCAGTCGCTACGCGACGAGTTCACAGACAATGGAGACAAACCATGTTCATGAAAATCCTCGCAGCTTCGGCGCTCACCATTGGCCTGGCGACATCGGCCATGGCGCAGAGCAATGGCACAAGCGGCACCGACGGATCCGGCGGCAGCGGCAAGTCGGTCACCGTCGACCCAAATACGCCGGCTTCGCCGAACACGGTAGACCCCGGCACGACCAACAGTACGACGGTAGCACCGGGCGCCACGAATTCAAACGCGGATGAAAATTGCCCTGCCCATCCGCAGGGCGCACAGCCCGATGCCAGTGGTACGTCGCCGGGCACCACCGCGCCGACAGTTAACGACAACCATTGCGGCAAGTAGGAATTGCAATGAAAAGAAGCCGCGGAGCGAGCGCTCCGCGGCTTCTCAAATCCTGTCGTATCAGTGTATCTACGGCACCGCTTTTTCCCGAACCGGCAGCTTCCACCCCGGCCTGACGAAGTGGCAGGTGTATCCGTTGGGATATTTCTCCAGATAGTCCTGATGCTCGGGCTCGGCTTCCCAGAAGGGGCCAACGGGTGCGACTTCGGTGACGACCTTGCCCGGCCACAGGCCCGAGGCATCGACATCGGCGATCGTGTCCTCGGCGATGCGCTTCTGTTCGTCGCTGGTGTAGTAGATAGCCGAGCGATAGCTCATCCCGACATCGTTGCCCTGACGGTTGCGGGTCGTCGGATCGTGGATCTGGAAGAAGCGTTCCAGCAGCGTGCGATAGCTTATGATGGCCGGATCGAAATTGATCTCGATGGCTTCGGCATGGCTGCCGTGGTCGCGGTAGGTGGCGTTGGGCACGTCGCCGCCGCTGTAGCCAACACGGGTGGAAATGACGCCGGGATAGCGCCGTATCAAATCCTGCATACCCCAGAAGCAGCCACCGGCAAGGACTGCGCGTTCGGTCGAAGTCGCCATATCACGTCTCCTCAAAGGCAAGTTTGTCTGGACATAGATGGGCATTGTCACCTGCTTCGTCCAGCGGACCGGCGGATCTGCTTCAGTTGCTCGGTCGGGCGAGGCCGTCGATAGCACCCGGCAACTGCCGCGCGCCAGGCGGAATGGCGGCGAAGCTGATCGCCACCGGCGGCGCCTTGAGCGACCAGTCGAAAAGAACGGTTTTGACCGGGATGTCGCCCACCCACGCCTGCAGATAAGATGGCACATCGCGCCCGGGCCAGACCAGCAATATGCCATGCTCGCGCAGCCGCTCCTTGGTGATCCAGGGGGCGTACTGCATGTTCAGTTCGGTGAAGATCGACGGCTTGTCATAGGCATTGAGGCCCGCCAGCGGCGCAATAAGGGCATGGCCGCCGACGATGTCGAGCCGATCGGGCGTCGCAGCGTGCCAGACAGCCTCTGCCTCATCCGAGATCTTTTGCGCCGGCCAGCAGACGGCGTCCATGCGCCCACGCAGATTGCATTTCGTCCAGCGGATGCCCGCATAGGCACCGGATATGCCGACAATGGAGATGAGCGCGCAGATCGCCAGCTTTCGCATCTCGATGGCGCCGAGGCGATGGCCCAGCAAGGCGAGCGCCACAACGCCAGCAAGATTGTACATCGGCGCGCCCCAGGCCTCGCCGGCGCCGGTGAACAGGGACGCCACCATGACGAGGATCGCCGGGCCAACCCCCATCCACAAGAGATAGACCAGCGTGCCGCGCCCGACGGGCTTTTGCGGCGCGGGCGAGCGCCGCAGCAGCCCTGATATCGCCAGCACCAGAAGAAAGCCGCCGAGCCCGGCCATCTGGACGCCGATATAATAAAAGCGGGAGCGATGGGCCACCACCCACTGATCGCGCCAGGCGGCATAGGTCAGCGGCAGGAAATCGACGCGGCAGAGTTCGGCGGCCAGTGGAGCGGCGACAGCGCCGAAAACCGCGAGCCCGAGCCATGGCCAGGGCGTGGCGAGCCGACTGCGTGCGCGTGTGTCCGACAGCAGCCAGATCGCCCCGAAAAGCAATAATAGGCCGGTGGAAAGCTTGGCATAGAGCCCGACGCTCGACACCAGCCCGAGCGCCAGCCACCAGCCCGGCCCACCACCACGGCCCGCACGCCACAACAGCCAGCAGATAGCGGCCCAGAAGGGCATCTGCGCGTAGTCATGATTGAACTGTGGGGTCGGCCAGCCGAAGAAATAGAGCGACGGCATCAGAAGCACGGCGGCCAGCGCGCGGGTTCGCCCGAGCATGTCGCGGGCCAGCAGATAGACTAGCACGAAAGTGGCCGAGATCGTTAGCTGAGCCACGAGATATTGCGGCCAGCGGAACGATCCGGTCAGAAGATGGCTGATCTCGAGCAGCCAGCCGGGAAGCTGTGGATGCTTGTAGGTCAACAGCACCCATTCGCGGCCCCACATGAAGCCTTCGACGACATCGTTGGGCGGTGACACGTCGACAAGCGCGGGCGCCACGGTCCAGCACAGGATCTGTGTCAGGCATAAAAGCGCTAGGCCGGCTTCTGGATAGCGCGTCAGCCCCTGCCAGATCGACGACTGCCGCCAGTCGCCTGGAACAGAACTGCCGACCGGCAGCCAACCGTTCATGGGTTCGTCGATTCGCGTCATGCGGTGGATAAATCACACCGGACGGTTTTTGGAACAGCCCAGAACTCGAAGCTTACGAAAATGTATACTTGGGTGACCATGGCAAAACCAAGATTGAGGCAGAGTTTCGCGCCACCATGCCGCCTCTCTCATCATCACATGCCAGCAGGACAACAATGGAACACGCCGTCCCGGAGCGCCCTGAACATGCCGGGCACGGCGCATCGGGCGTGATCGCGGCAGGCGTCGCCTACGCCTGACCGGTTCCCGTCCCCAAAAAAGCATCCAGGATTTGATAAATGCGCCACCACCATGCCATCATCCACTACCGTGCGCTCGATTTCTGGATGGCCCGTGCGGCCGTTCTCGTGATCATCTGCCTGCAGCTTCTGGTCATCAACAATCTCTCATTCGGGCCGCGCTGGCTAGCGCCCGCACTGGAGGCCGCTCTGCTGCTGCCCTTGTCGGTGGCCACCGCCTGGACACAGGCCGCCACCCGCAAGGCGGTCGAGGACCACGAGTGGCATGCGATCGGCCAGTTTCGGGTCATGATCCGCAGAACAGCCCTGACCATGACCGCCATCATCAGCATCATGAACTGCGGTTCGCTGGTCCTGCTGGTGCGTGCCTTGCTGGAGGGCCATGGCGGCAACAGCGGCACGACGCTGCTGATCGACGCACTCAACATCTGGGTCACCAACGTCATCGTCTTTGCCTTGTGGTTCTGGAGCACCGACCGCGGCGGCCCGCCGACCTGCGGCCTCGTCAAGCTTGCGCAGGCCGATTTCCTGTTCGCGCAGATGACGTTGAACGACCGTGACCTCCGAGATTGGCTGCCCGGTTTCGTCGATTATTTCTTCCTCGCCTTCACCAATGCGACAGCGTTTTCGCCCACCGATACCTTGCCCCTTTCCCAGCGCGCCAAGCTGCTGATGATGGCCGAGGCCATGATCTCGCTGCTGACCATCGCGCTGGTCGCGGCACGCGCGGTCAACATCCTCGCTTGATCGGCCCGACACGCGAAATAGCCCGCCCGGCGCACCGGAACGGGCTATTTTGGGTTGCCTTCGACAGTTGAAATGCAGCGCCGGACTAGTGGCGCTTGCCCAGCCTATAGCTGTTGCCGCCCAGCAGGTTCACGCCGAGCCCGCTCAGAACGCCACCGACGATGCCGGTCTTGTTGCCGTTTAGAATGCCTGAGACGACATTGCCGCTCAGGATGTTGTTGCCGCTGAGCACGTCGTTCAGCGCGGTGATCTTGCCAAGGTCGATGGACGGCGAAACATTGATCAGGCGGCTCGAATTGCCTCCCCAGCCGCCCGAACCTCCGCACCCACAACCTGCCTCGGCGGCTCCAACGGACGATGCAACTGCAACAGCGGCGAAAATAACAGTGAACTTGTTCATGAAAGCTACTCCCGTTTGATGATGGAGATGGCTTCCGTCTTCTGTGGTCTACCTCTTGCTTAACAATATATGAACACTTCATCCGCTCAAGTCTTTATCCAGTTTCGGTGCTTCAATCAAAAATTAACAATAATCATTATGCATAACCGACATGATTAACTTGCTTATCACAACGGACGATGACGAGACCGGTCAACTCGAATGCCGCTCAGCAATGGCCGATCGGAAATGCAAAAAGCCCGCCCCGGCGTGAGCCGAAGCGGGCAGCGGTCGGTCCTGGAAATGAGAGCCACGCCGCGCCAGGTCCACCTGTCTCGGTAATTCCGTCAGGCAGCAGCCAACAGACGACGCGGTGCCAACAGCTACTCCTCCACCCCCGGTTTGAATCTCCGCACCACAAACTCGAACAGCACGTCCGAAATCCACATCGCACAGACGCCGATCAGGAAGGCGGCCGCCAGCGTGGTGGTGTCGTCGGCGGGATCGGGCATCGGCAGGCCGGCGATCCTGGCGGAGGAAACCGCCGGCAGCGTCAGATAAGCTGCCGCAAGCGCACCGCAGATCGG